>NZ_JAPDBE010000060.1:0-21668 GCF_027705025.1 Aeromonas sp. D3
AAAACGGCTCAAACATGAAGAAATGAAATGACTGAGTCAGCCGAGAAGAATTTCCCCGCTTATTCGCACCTTCCCTAGATAATTAATTTATAGTTATTGTTCTATCAAAAATCAGGAGGATATTGGCTCAACTCAGCTTTATATTGATGAAATATGATGGCTACCGCACGGGGTTACAGCTCCCAGAATGCTGCTTTTAAGTGAATTGAAGAGGGCTGAACCGTAGCTGCTCCCTGGCTGCCTTTGGGACTATGAGGGCCGGATGAGTAGCCTATCAAACGCTGACCGCTCTTGTTGAGTAAAAACACAGCCAATCCGTGGGTTTTGAATGAAATCTTGATGGCGGTCAGATTTTGACGCGGGAACGTGAAAATAAGCGGGGGGAGGGGGGGCAGGACTTTCCCTCCTGTCGCTCCGTCCGGTCAACCAAGCCTGATGAACTCCCTTTCCCTTCAATGCCTTGTAACAGCTGGTTACAGATCTCCATTCGACCGACGAACCTTCCTTCCAGTAAATTCAGCGGCGATTGAATGCACCTCACATAACAAAGCAATTGCAAGGAACAAGCGTCAATGAGAATGCACCACAAAGCCATGCTGGCCATTGCCTGCACCGCCGCCCTGTCTGCCTGCGACAGCGAGAAAGCCGCCAACAGTATTGCCAAGCGCGCGCCGCTGCCACTGCCTGATGCGGGTCTTTACGAAGCCAGCCTGTTGAGCCGCGATAATGACAAGGCGTCGTTCAAGATGATCAAGGGGCTGGAAGGGATGGCACTCATCTATCCCAAGGCGGATCGCGAGCAGCGTTGGGGTGTCTGGGTCGATAAGGATGCGAGCAAGGTGGCGACCAACAGCCAGTGGAGCGGCAAGGCGGCTCAGAAAGAGAACAAGGATGGAATATACCCCGTCTTGCTGGAGCGTACCTCCGAGCGTGGCAACAAGGTCGATAGCCAGAGCAATGACCACAACCTCATTACCTTCCGTGATCAGTCGGTGATTGACGTGAATGGCAAAGAGGTCAAGCGCTGGACCTTTGACTTTACCCGTACCGGCACCCAGTTCCGGGAGCCGGATCAGAGCACGACTCTCTACCCATCCTGGAGCGGCCACGTCGCCGTCAGCAAGCTGGCCACCCGGGCGATCAGCAGCGACAGCTGGTCAGTTGCAGACGATGAGGGCTTCGCCGACGCCATGGTGGGCCAGATCAAGAGCACCAACAACAGCGGCTCCCTGACGGTGGAGATGGAATTCCCCAGCGCCGGTTGCACCCTGACCGGCAAGGGCAAGGCCGATCAGCACAATGGCCTGAGCAAGCTGACCGTGAGCGGCTTTGGCAAGTGCCGCTTCAAGGCCTTGAGCGATTTCACGCCGATTGAGAACAAGTGGGTGCTGAGCCTGGCCAACGCCAGGGACGGGGCTCTAGCCTATGCCGCCGCGTTCACCATCCCCAATACCAAGCAGACTGCATTGGTGGTTGGTTTCCCCGAGCAAAACGGTCTGGTGCTGATGGCGGACAAACAGCCCTGAGTCACTGTAGAAGCCGCCTTGGCTGACGCATAGCGCAGCCGAGGTGATGACCAAAGTGTTTTATGTTCCACCCCGTGTTTACCCCGGCCATGCCGGGGTCTTTTTGCTGGAATGAAAGCCTGTGTCGGTGAGGACCTGGGCTGTTATGTGCAACCGTATGGGGGATTGGCTGTGAGCATTCGCAGCCATTGCGCTCAATACCCCGTCATCTCCAGATACCCCAGCCCCTTTGCATCCCCTGATATCGTCACGGCCCCCTCCCAGTAGTCAAAGCGGCCTGTCATGGCCTGATTGGGCTGGCGCGCCTTAATGCGGAGCTTTAGATCTCCGGCCTTAAGCTGCCACTGGACGGGGTAGTCTTGCCCCTTGGGGCCGCGCCAGGTTTTGCCCGGGGTGAGGACGATGGATTCGGGGGAGAGCACCCGACTGCTGCCATCGCGCTCGATCAGGATGCCGTAACGGTTTTCGGGATTGGCGCGGCCCGCCTTGGTGCGCAGGCGAAACAGCATCAGCTCGCGGCCATCGCTTAATTGCAGCGAGAACCAGTCCCAGCCTGACTGCCAGTCGGCCAATACCGAGCTGCTCCACTCGTGATCAAACCAGCCCTGACCCGTGACCTTGCGCGCCTCGCCATCGAGGGTCAAAGTGCCGGTGAGCGTCAAGCGTGGGTAGGAGTAGTAAAACGAGGCGTTGCCCGGGCTCTTCTCGCTGTAACCCTGCTTGCCCTGCAAGACCACCGGCTTGGCGGCATCGACCTTGAGGTTCAGCTCGCCAATCTTGCTCTGCACCTTGAGGGTGGCTGGAAACAATGCCTTCCCCTGTGAGGCAAGCACCCATTCCCTGAGCCAGTACTCGCCGCCGCTGGCACCCGCGAGCCCGGGGCCCTGACGGCTGGTGCGCTCATCCTGTTGGTGGCTGCCTTTGCCGAGGTCAGTGATGGCGAACTGGGCCAGCCAGAGCTGGGGGGTGAGCCAGGGGTTGTTCGTTTTTATCTGCTGTTCAATGCCCTGGCGAAACAGGGTCCACTGCATGCCATATTCGCGCCCCTGCTCATCCTTGAGGTTGCCGGTGAGATACCACCACTCGGAGCGGTAGTCGGGGTGTGCAGCGTGATCGGCGGGCAGCGTGATGGGCTGGCCCGGCAGGGCCTTTTTGAACTGATCGCTGCGGCCACCGAGTATGGTGCCCAGATCGTTGGCCCAGGCCGCCCCGCCATACAGGGTGCAGGTGAGCAGCAGTAGCCAGGCATTGCGTTTTTTCATACCAGTTTCCTTGCGGCAAACCAGGATGCGAGCGCCGCGCACACAGGGGCCAGCAACAGGGCCGTGACGGCATGCAAGGGGGCGGCCTCGAAGGCGAGACGCCAGCCAAAGGCGCGGGGGTTGACCACCTCGATCAGCACCCAGGCCAGCCCATAGCCTACCGGCAGCGCCAGCAGCGCCGTGAGCAGCCCCAGGCCCGCACCTTGCCACACCAGCAGGCGGCGACAATGACGCGGGCTCAATCCCAGACTCTGCAAGGTCTGCAACTCGCTGCGCCTTGCCAGCCCCAGCACCATGAAGGCCGAGCCGATGCCGACGAAGGCGATGCCCAGGATCAGCAGTTTAAGCAACTCGGTCACCACAAAGGTCTGGTCGAACACCTTGAGGGCAGCGGCGTGAATGGCAGGGGCCGCCAGCAGATTGACCCTCTCGCCAAAACGGGTGCGCAGGCTGTCGGCCAGTTGCTCCGGTGTTTTGCTAAAGAGGGCAAGGGATTGCACTGGGCCATCTTCGAAGGCGTGCAGAACTTGCCCCTTGTCGCTGCCGTAATCCTGATAGACGCCGGTGACGGTGAGCTGCCTTGGGCCCTGTTCGCTGGTGATGCTGAGCGTCTGGCCCACCCTGACTCCGAGCCGCACCGTCAGCGGCTCGCTTGCCAGCACCTCGTCTGGGGTCGCGGGCCAGCGACCGGCCAGCAGGGGATAGGCCGCCTTGAGGGGCGGGATAAAATCCATCTGTGCCCACTCGATGGGCTGCCCCTGCCTGCGGGCGGGCTGCACAGAACGCCGCGAGGCTTGAGCCACGGCGGGGTTGGCGAGAATGGCATCCAGTGTGACCTGGTTCAGTATGCCCCTGCTGCCCGCCGCGCCCTTGGGGGCGGTGACATAGAGATCGGCGGCCAGACGCTGGTTCAGCCAGATCTCCACGCTCGAGCGAAAGCTCGATACCATGACGCCTATGCCGATGGCTGCGGCGATGGCCAGTTGCAGTGCCATGACGGCGATGGCGGTGCGATCCAGATGATATTGGGCCTCAGCCACCGCCAGTTGGGCGGTCAGGCTGCTGCGCCCGTGCTGGCGACCCATGCGCTGGCGCAACTGACCCAGCACCCAGCGCAGGGCATCCGGCAGCCAGAGCGCCATGGCCAGCAGCCAGCCACCGGCGATAAACAGGGCACCCGGCAGCCCTGTCCGGGGCAGGGCGAGGCAAAGGGCGCACAGCAGCAGTATGGCGATGGCGAGCCGGCGCCGACGCCACGGATGGGTGGCTGGGCGGCTGTTGCCCTCGCGAAGCGCAAGGGGGGACTGGCGCAGCAGTTGCCACCAGCCGGGCAGGTTGGCGGCAAGCGTTCCGCCAAGGCCAATCAGCAACGCCTTGAACAGGCTGATGGGGGAGAGGCGCAGCAGGTCGATGGGATTGGGGCCATAAAGGTCGGCCAGCGCCTGGGTCAGTTGTCCCATGAGGGTGAGGGCCAGGAGGCTGCCGAGCAGCAGTCCGAGCAGGGTGCCCAGAGTGGCGAGAAGGAGCAGCTCCAGTACCAGCCAGTGCAGGACCCGGCGAGGCGGCAGCCCCAGAATGATCAGCTGGGCCAGCTGGGGGCGACGCACGCTCTGTACAAAACGCTGGGCGTTGAACACCAGAAACAGTCCCACCGCCATGGCGAGCAGAGAGAGGGCGGTGAGGTTGAGCGCCAGCGCATCGCCGAGCTGGCTGGCATCGAGCGCCGGGCTGATGGGCTCGAGCCAGAGCGGCTGATTGGGGAGATAGGCTTGCAGGGTCGCTTGCAGGGCGCGGGCCTCGGCGTCACTTAGCTTGAAGACGATGCGATCCAGCCTTCCCGCCTTGCCCAGCATGTGTTGGGCCAGACCTATGTCGGTCACCAGCAGCCGCTCCATGGGCACGGCGCCGGGCTCGAAGGTGCCCGCGAGCGTCAGGATCAGCGGGCGATCACCCTCGCCACCGCCGCCCAGCACAAAGGTGCGGGACTGGCCCGGCAGCCAGCCTAGCCGTTTGGCCTCAGGCGTTGCCAGCCAGACGCTGTCTGCCTGGTTCAGGGAAAAAGAGGGGGCTTCTTCTTTACGCGCGCTGGTAAACAGCTGGCTCAGGGGGCCGGTATTAAAGAGATCCATCCCCAGCAACTGGACGCTGCGACCCTGCTCATCTTTGAGCCAGGCGTGCAGCTGCGGCATGGCATTGAGGCTTGGTTGGCTGCGCACCAGTTTGACGTAAAGCTGCTCATCCAGGCCACCGCTCGGGGCCAGTCGATAGTTGGCATCCCCCGCCAGCTGGGTGCGGGCGGCGACGAAGTTGGTGCTGGCGCTGTGGTTGAGCAGGTCAATGGCCACCACCAGCGAGACCCCCAGCATGAGCCCGGTCAGACTCATCAGCAGCAGCCAGGGATGCCAGCGATAGAGGCGCAGCAGCGCCTTCAGCGGCAGCATAAGGCGGCCTCGCGGTCACGGCTGGCCTCACTCATGGTGCGCCCCCTTGAGCTCAATCAGCTGGCCCCCTTCGAGGCGAAGCACTCTGTCTGCCAGGGCGCCATAGGCGGGGTTGTGGCTCACCAGCAACAGACCCGCGCCGGTTTCACGCACCGCTTCCATCATCAGTGCCATCACCTGTTCGGCGTTGTGCTCATCGAGACTCCCCGTGGGTTCGTCGGCCAAGAGCCAGCTGGGCTTGTGAATGAGGGCGCGGGCCAGGGCCACCCGCTGGCGCTGGCCGCCGGAAAGTTGCTCCGGCCAGGCGTGGCGCTTGTGGACGAGATCGAGCCTTTTCAGCAAATCGTCAATCTCTGTCTCATGGCGTGGCAGGCCGTTGATCGACAGGGGCAGGCAGAGGTTCTCCTCCACTGTCAGGGTCGGCAGCAAATTGAAATCCTGATAGACGATGCCAAAATGCCGGCCGCGCTGGCGGGCCCGTTCATCCGGGGATTGGGTGTCGAGCCGGGTTTCCCCCAGCCAGATCTCCCCCTCATCCGGGGGGAGCAGGCCTGCTATCAGGTTGAGCAGGGTCGACTTGCCACAGCCGCTCTGCCCCAGCAGCAAGCTTGTCTCGCCAGCGGTCAGCGTGAGGTCCAGACTGTGGAACAGCGGCAGGCGTTCGCTGCCGTTATCAAAGCTCTTGCAGAGGTTGCGCAGGGTCAGCATGGGATAACCGCTTGATGGTCAATGGCTTTCATCATGCCATCTACGCTACCACGGCCGGGAATGATCAACACGCCTTGCAACTGATCAAGAGCGCCAGTTAGTGATCACCCCAGCAAAAGAGGTGAGGATCCTCGCTGGATCCCGCTTGCCAGAGGTGGTTAGAATAGGAGCTTCCATGGGTCACAGGATGAGCAAGGATGTTACACAAGCAAGTCAGTTTTATCATCGATAGCAAGGGCAACAAGCAGGCTGCCGTCGTCCCCATCGAGATTTATAACGAGCTGATGACCCTTCAAAAGGCGCTCTCCGACAACAAGCCCGGGGAGCGCGAGCTATACCACTTCAACGGCAAGGGTGCCGAGGCTCACGGTTATCCTGTGGGCAAGCGGCAAAATCCCGGCTTCATGGTGCTGTCGGGATCCACCGCCAATGGCGAGGATGCAGCCTCCCTGCGTGAAGCCGTGATCGAACTGCGCCAGGAGCTGCTGGGCAAGGGGATCCTCACCCCTCGCAGTGAAGGGGGGTTTGTGTTCACCGCCGATCAGCTGTTCAACAGCCCGAGCCTGGCCGCCAGTCTGGTGGCGGGCAACAACCGCAGTGGCCTGGATGCCTGGCAAAACAGCGCTGGCTACACCCTCAAGCTGTCGGGCTTTGGCAAGAAATAACCCTTTTGCCTCGACATGCATTAATTGATAATTCATTGACCTGGATGAACTTTTGTTTTCATCCAGGTGCTAGCATCCCAGCCAGATGGTTCTATAAGGAAGAGGCCCATGTCTGTGCTAACCCGCTTTGCCGTATTGCTGTCCCTGTTCATCTCTCCTGCCCAGGCCAGTAGCGGCCCGATCCCGTTAACCCTTTCCACTATCGGCCTGTTTTGCGTGGGCCTGTTCGTATTGGCCTATGCGCTGGTGATGGCCGAAGAGTATCTGCAACTGCGCAAGTCAAAACCCGTGCTGGTGGCTGCCGGCGTGATCTGGATCCTGATCGGCATTGCCTACGCGCAAAATGGCATGAGCCCGGCCGCAGAACAGGCATTTCGCCATACCCTGCTCGAATATGCCGAGCTGATGCTGTTTCTGCTGGTGGCGATGACCTACATCAACGCCATGGAAGACAGAAATCTGTTCGATGCGCTCAGGGCCTGGCTGATCCGGTCCGGCTTTCAGTTGCGAACCCTGTTCTGGTTGACGGGGGGGCTGGCATTTTGCATCTCGCCGGTGGCCGACAACCTTACCACAGCGCTTTTGATGTGCGCCGTTGTGCTGAAAGTTGCCAACGGGGATCGACGCTTCATCAATCTTGCCTGCATCAATATCGTGATTGCGGCCAATGCCGGCGGCGCCTTCAGCCCCTTTGGCGACATCACCACCCTGATGGTGTGGCAGGCTGGCAAGGTGCAATTTAGCCAGTTCTTTGCCCTGTTCATTCCGTCCCTGCTCAATTTTCTGGTGCCCGCCCTGCTGATGAGTCTGATGGTGCCTCGCCATGTGCCTGAGGCGGCCAGTGAAGCGGTGGAGCTGAAACGGGGAGCCCGCCGCATAGTGCTGCTGTTTCTGCTGACCATCACCACGGCTGTGCTCTGCCACAGTTTCCTCCATCTGCCCCCTGTTCTCGGCATGATGCTGGGTCTGGGATACCTGCAATTTTTCGGCTTCTATCTGCGCAAGTCACTGCCGCTCTCCCTGGCGCGCAAGCGGGCACTCTATGAGCGCACCGGGGATCATGAACGGCTGCGCAGCCTTGGCTCCATAGTGCCATTCGATGTCTTCAACAAGGTGGCCAAGGCGGAGTGGGACACACTGCTGTTCTTCTATGGCGTCGTCATGTGCGTGGGGGGGCTGGGGTTCATGGGCTATCTGGAGCTGGTGTCACACTTGCTGTATGACGGTGGCAACCCGACGATGGCGAACATCTTTATCGGTATCCTGTCAGCCATTGTCGACAACATTCCTGTGATGTTTGCCGTGCTGTCGATGGATCCTGACATGGTGCAGGGGCAGTGGTTGCTGGTGACTCTGACCGCCGGTGTGGGGGGCAGCCTGCTCTCCATCGGCTCTGCGGCCGGGGTCGCCCTGATGGGGCAGGCCCACGGCATGTATACCTTCTTTAGCCATCTCAAGTGGTTACCGGCCATCCTGCTCGGCTATCTGGTGAGCATAGGTGCGCACCTCTGGCTCAATAGCGCCCTGTTCTGATATACGCAGCCAGGCCTGACCCCAGGCCCCCAGGCTGACCCTTGATGCAAAAAAGCCCTGTCATGCAGACAGGGCTTTTTCAGGATCAGGGTGAGGTGCAGATCATCAGGCCACCGCAGAGCGCTTGCCGGTCAGCAGCCAGTAACTGATGGCAGAGCCAAAACCACAGCCGGCGATGGCGATGGCCATGGGCAGTGGGGATTGCGGTGGGTCTAGGTTGACCAGAATGCCGACCACGGCGCCGATGCCAAAACGCAGGGTGCCGGCCAGCGCGGAGGCCGTGCCCGCCGATTGGGGAAAGTGCCCCATCAGGCCCGTCATGGCGTTGGCTCCCACCAGACTGATGTGACCGACGAACAGCACCACAGGGATGACGATGCCCCACAGGCCGCCTGTCTGGCTCCAGGCGTTGTAGATGAGCAGGGCGCCGGCACAGGGCAGCATCAGCAGCCCGTATTGCAGCATGCGCTCGGCGCCCACCCCCTTCACCAACCGGCTGTTGACGAAGGTGACCAGCATCATCAGCAGAATATTGAGGCCGAACAACCAGCCGTAGTGCTCGGTCGGTACCTTGAAATATTCGATGTAGACGTAAGGGGATGCGCTGATAAAGGCAAACATGCCGGAACTCGACAGGGATCCGCACAGCACATAACCCATGGCCCCGCGATGGGAGAGCACACTCCAGTAGTTTTTCAGGATCTGGCCCAGCTTGAGCGGTTGTCTGTGCTCAGGCTTCAAGGTCTCCTGAATTTTCCACTGCATCACCACGCAGACCAGCAGGCTGATCCCCACCAGCAGCCAGAAGATCACCCGCCAGTCGCTGTGGGCGCTGATGTAGCCGCCGATCACGGGGGCGACCAGCGGTGCCAGTGTCATCACCAGGATGACGAACGACATGGCGCGGGAAAATGCATCCTTTTCAAACAGATCTCGCAGCAGTGCATTGACCACCACCGAGCCCGCCGCCCCGCCTGCCGCTTGCAGCATCCGATAAGCCAGCAGTTCGGGCAGGGAGTCTGCCATGGCGCAGCCCACAGACGCGATGGCAAACATGGTGAGCCCCGCCAGGATGACCGGTTTGCGGCCATAGCTGTCTGCCAGCGGGCCGTAAAACAGCTGGCCGATGGCAAAGCCACCGAGGAAGGCACTGATGGTGAGCTGGGCCCCGTCTATGCTGGTGGCCAGATCCCGGGCGATGGCCGGAATGGCGGGCAGGTACATGTCGACCGCCAGCGGGGTCAGGCCCGCCAGGGCGCCAAGCAGGATAAACAGAAAGCGGGGAGAGAGGGGTAAGGGTTGGGGCATAGGATGTCCGATCGTGAGCAAGTTCGCGTGAAATAAGGTAACAGGGGTGAGTCTATCAGTTTTGGCGGACTTGGGCAGGACTATGCCCAAGCCCGCCCCCCGTCACGCTATCACCCGTGTCCGGGTCACACGCTTTTTGGGTTTTTTGGCCCCCAGGCAGGCGAGCATCAGCCAGCAGAGCCAGCCGAACAGGGAGATCCCAATCCCCCAAAGCTCTGGCCAGCGTGCCGCCAGCTTGAGAGTGAGGGTGTGCTGACCCGCCGGTATCCAGACCTGCAGCAGCCCCTGCCGGTTTGCACTGACCTCGAGTGTCAGCGAATCATCCAGTCTGGCCTGCCAGCCGGGGTAGTCATATTGGTGCAGTATGAGCTTGGTGGGCTGCTGCGCCTTCACGTCCAGCTCCAGCCATCTGGGCTGCCAGCGAATGATCTTCCACGCAGCCCCCGGCTGCTCTGTGGTGACGGGGGGTTGAAACTCCCCTTTCCAGGCGAGCAAGGTCGGTGTGAACAGGCTGATGGGCACCTGACTGGGCCTGTACTCCCGGGCACTGCGCTTGCTGTCGAATTCGCTCTCAATCATGTCCTTGCGCGGTGCCTGGGTGAGAGGGGAGTAAGCCACATAGGCAAGGCTGGAGACGAGCGTGACCAGCAGCAGGCCCCACCAGACCCATTGCCAGGATCGGTCGACAGGGGTGCCCAGCGCCACTACGGCCACAGTGGCCAGGGCCAGGATCAGGTTGCACCGCCAGGGAAATTGCACCCGTTGCAACGGTGGCAGCAGATGCCAGATGGGCTCGCTCAGGGGCAGCATCATGAGAAAGGAGACTGTCCCTATGATCCCCCACATCAATAATTCGGGATGACGTGGCTCCCGGGTCGCCGCCCAGGCGACCAGCAGCAGCCCCATGGTCAGCATGCTTTGCCAGGCCATGTGGCCGCGAAAGCGCCAGTCCCCCCAGCCAGAGGGCAAACGGTCGAGAAAGTTGCGTCTGAAGTCAAACATGCCGCCCCGCATCAACTCCATGGAGATGGCGCCTTGATCCAGCAGGGCGGGCAGCAGCAGGATAGCGGCCATGACCAGCCCCAGCACTTGGGCCATTGCCACTAGCTGGATCGGAAACAGGATGCGGGATCGCCAGGCTTGCAGCAGGGCGCGCAGTGTGATCAGCCCCATCATCAACAGCAGGCTGGGAAGGTGAGAAAACGCCAGCAATGCCAGCGCCAGAGTCAGCAAGGGGAGTCCCTTGCGACTGCGCTGGTTGGCGAGATCTTGTCCCAGCAAGATCAGGGGAGCCCAGACGAAAGCCCAGAATTCGGCCAGGGCAAAGCGGGCATAGAGATCCATGCCCAGATGATAAGGCAAGGCGAGATAGAGCAGGGTGGCGGCCAGGGCCCGCAAGGGGGAGGCAAAACTGCGCAGCCAGAGATAGGCAAAGAGGCCGGATAGCAGCAAGGCCAGACTGGCGCTCCAGAGCAGGGGCGTAATGGCGTGATGAAGGGGAGCCTGGGGGCCGGCAAACAGGGCGCTGACATAGTAGGGCAAGGGGGGATAAAAGAAGAAGGTGGGGCTGCCAAAGCCGCCATTCATGGCCATCAACCAGCGTGGATAGATCTCCCCCTGCCACAGTTGCTGTGCAAAATAGTGGCCGGAAAGCAGATGATGAAACAGGTCATGCCCCTGGCTTCCCCCCTGTAACCAGAGTGGCAATAGCAAGGCTCCGCTGGCCAGTATCAGTGCCAGGGGGATGAGAAACCACTCGCTTGATCTCTTCATGGATAGACTCACTTGTCACGGATGCGCAGTGAGTGTAGCCGACCGGGGCGCCAGAGCCGCTAGTCAAATGGTCGCCAAAGTGCGTTGCACTGCCAACTAAGGGTAAAAGTAGGCGGGTATCCCGAGCCAGATACCTGGCTCAGCATGAAAGCGAGGTGAAAACCATTGCTGCTGGTTTGGTGCCGGCATGTCACCGGTGGCGATGGGTCGTCGGCTGAGACGGCAGGCTCCCTGTGCCAGTGCGAGTCGTGCATCCCCCCGATACCAGCCATCGGTGACGGCCAGAGCAGTGGTCTCTCGCAGCAGACGTACTCCCCACTGAGTCACCAGCGCCGGACACGCTTTCTCTGCCACCCTGGCCGCCTGCACCATGGCGGGTGGACGGGGCAGGGTGAAGGTCGCCGCGAGCAGCAGCAATCCGGCCACCGCGACCAGCCCCTCGCCACGGCGCGGCAGCCAGCCTGCCAGCAGAACTATGCCGAGCAGGGTGATGGGGGCCAGATGGCGGGGATTGTCGGGATTCTGGCCAAACAGTGTCCAGATCAGCAGGGCGAGCCAGTAGAGCGTCCAGAGCGGGGAGGGGGCGGTGGCTTGACCTTTTGAACTTGGCCAGCGCGGTAGCACCAGCAAGGCTCCGACAGCCAGTGGCCAGAGCGGGGTGAGCTGATCGTTGAAGGTGTGCGCCCAGCTCAGCAGCCGATCGCCGTGGGCCGCCGCCGTGTTGCCCCACAGGGTAAAGTGGCCGTCGGTAAAGCGCCGCCCCTCGCTGAAATAGGCCCAGCCATCGGCCTGCCAGACAAAGAGCAGGCTGGTGAGCCCCACCAGTGCGATGGGGAGCACAAACCTGACGCGCGTTCCCTTCTGCTCCATCCCGAGCCACAGGGGCAGCAGGGCCAGCACGAAATAGGAGGGGCGCAGGGCCAGCAGGAGACCCAGCAGCAGGCCCGCCAGCGCTATCTTTCGATGCTGCAAGGCCAAGAGTGCCCCGAGCCATGCGGCGAGCGCGGGCCCGTCCGAGAGGCCGGACAGCGCCAGCGTCGGGGTGAGCGGCAGGGCCAATACCAGCAGCCAGACGGGGGCGAGCAGGCTTGGACGTTGCCACATGCTGACAGCAAGCCAAGCGGCAAGCGGCGCCAGCAGTGCTGTGCCAAAGAGGCTGGCCCACTGCACAGCGCGGGCCGGATCGTCCACCAACAGGTTGATCAGCCGCGCCAGCCAGATAAAAGCGGGGTAGCCCGGAAAGTGGGGGGAGAACTCCAGCACGCTAAAGCGCATCACCCCGTGGGCGAAATTGAGGGCATCGTCGGAATCGAGCGCCACCGGGAAGGCCAGCAGCCAGCCGAGCCAGGCCAGTTGCAGCAGGATCAGCAAGTAGGGTCGATTAGCGAAGCGTAATCGGCCGTGGCGAAGCCCCCCTTCTCCCCTTGCGGGAGAAGGGCCGGGGATGAGGGGGGCCGTCGTCATTAATGAGAGGCCATCAAAGCGGCGCCAGTACGACCATCAGCGCTTTTTCTGCATCGCTAAAGGCGGCGGCGTCGGCGGGCTTGGCGCCCACCCCGAATACCCCCGGGTTGCCGATGGCGTCCAGCACCTTGGCCAGCGCCTGTTCGGCCGCCTTGCGATCCCCTTCACTGAGGGAGGGGAGGATCAAATCGAGGAAGCGCTTGCTCTTGACCACCAGCACCTTGGCGGTCTGGTAATCGCCGAGATTCTGGCTGGCCCCTTCGAGGCGGCGCTCGATCTCCGCCTTGTAGGCGCGATTGAGCAGGGCAGCGGTGGCGGCAGCATCTTTCCCCTTGATGGCGGCGGCCAGCGGCGCTTGCAGTTCGACCTTGTGGTGCTGTTCCAGATAGAGCAGCTCGTCGGCAATCTCGCTCAAGGTGGCGCTGGCATCCTTGCCGTCAGTGGCGGCGCCGAGCAGCGCCTCACGGGCGTCGATCAGCGGCTCCTTGCCTGCTGCGGCGTAGGAATAAGCCTGTGCTTGTTCGCTGAGGGTCAGCAGCAGGGTGAGGGCAAGTAAACCCGGGCGGATGTTCATCCTGTTCTCCTTACTTATGCCAAGAGGTTATGCCAATGGCGCGGCACTCAGGCCAGGCTCTGGGTTTCGATCACGGTGTTTTCATTGCGGTGTTTTCATTGCGGTGGTTGAAGGTGCTGCGGCGCTGTTTGCCGGTTAAGCACCTGCCATCGTTCTCATGCCACGCTCTGGGTTTCAATCACGGTATTTTCATTACGATGGTTGAAGATGGCGTGGCGCCTGTCCACCCCGTCGATCACCATGTCGGCGGCCATCATCCCCATCTCCATGGCGGTGTCGGTGAAGATGTAGCGGAATGTCCCCTGACGGCCGGTCATGATGAGGTTGCCAATCGGCATCAGCGCCTGAATGGCCGCGTCGCGACGTGCCTGATAGCCAAGATCCATCAGCGGATAGGCGTATTCGCTGCGGGCTTCGAAGGTCTCATCGCCAAGTTTGGCGGTATCGACGCCGAGGCTTGCGAGATCGGCGGTAACCCGACCGCGCAAGTCGGCGAGCGGCGCCTGCCAGGTGGCATCCCCCGGATTGCAGGGGATCTCCAGCATCACCGAGGTCTGGCCCTGGGGCGCCATAAAGGGGCTGCGGCGGCGCGGCTCCTGCAGGCGGGTGGCCAGAATATGGGGGTCGGAGAGGTACTGCCAGGTGTTGTCCGACAGGTTCTCCTGTTTGAGCGGCATGTTGACGAAGCGAAGCGACCGGTAGTGGAGATCGCACGGTAAGCCCAGATGCTGGCAGGTGAGTGGCAGCGGCAGGGTGGAGATCACCTGATCAAAGGCGGCGCTCTGCTCAACGTTATCTTGTGACCAATAAACCCGCTCGATGCGGCCATCAGCCTGCTCAAGGCGAGTGATGGTGGTGCCGGTTTTGAGCTCAACCCCCTCAGCCACCAGCCGTTCCCCCAGGGTCGCGAAGATCTGGCCGAAGCCATATTTGGGGTAGCGGTATTTGCGGGCATAGGTGCGCACCGAGAGGTTGCCGTTGCGTCTTGGCAGCAGGCGGCGCGCCACGTCTTTGAGATCAATCAGGCTGATGCGCTGACCGGCCCAGTCGGCGGAGAGCTTGTCCGGGTTGATGCCCCACAGCTTAGCCGTGTAGCCCTCGAAGAACTGGCGGTAGAGGGTGCGGCCGAAGTGGCTCTGGATCCACTCGGCAAAGCTCGCCTTGGCGAAATCGTCCGGCTTCTTGGCAAAAGGCAACAGCAGCAAGTCTTTCACCGCACCGGCCATCAGCGGCAGCGGGGCTGTCTTGATCAGGTTGGTCAGATTGAGGGGGTAGTCATAGGTACGCCCGCCGAAACGGATGACGCTCTTGCGCTCGGCGTGGAGCAGATCGTCACCCATCAGCTCGTCGATAAAGGCGAGCAGCTCGGGGTTCTTGGTGATAAAGCGGTGACCGCCGTAGTCGAAGCGATACTCCCCATCGCGCCCCTTGAAGGTCTGGGTGGCGCACATGCCGCCGACGACCGGCTCCTGCTCGAACAGGGTGACTGCATAACCGGCGCGGCGCAGGCGCCAGGCGGCCATCAAACCGGCGGGGCCGGCGCCCAGCACCGCAATGTTCTTCTTGTTGTGATCGCTCATGACGTTTTCCGAAACTGCTTGATTGAGCAGGGGCGACGTCAATGCGCCGCCCCCTGAATATGTTGTTGCCGAGAGTGGCGACACTCTTTTATCCCTTGGCGGGCGCGGCGCTTACCTTTGGACGATAGCTGCGCTGCCAGAGGGTGACGAAGATCGCCAGATAGAGGGCCCAGGTCAGCAGCTGCAAGCCAGCGGGTGAGGCATTGTAGCCAAACAGGGCGCGCAGGAAGGTACCAAATACCCCCTGATCGTCGAGAATGTGGCTGATGTTGAATACCGGCGTGGTCCAGAAGGTGATGATGTCTGCCGCCTGCAACATATTGACGGCTGACGACAACAGGCCTGCGGCTATGATGATGATGAGCAGCCCTGTCCAGCGGAAGAAGGGGGCCAGCGCCACCTTGCGGGTGGAGCTCAGCAGTCCCCACACCAATGCTACCGACACCAGCAGTCCCGCCAGTGCGCCTGTCAGACCGGATTGCAGATCCACCCCTTGCCCGGAGTAGAGCAAGGCGGAGAAGAAGAGCACGGTTTCAAACCCTTCGCGCATTACCGCCAGGAAGGCGAGCAGCACCAGCCCAAACAGGTTGCCGCCATCGATGGCGGCATCGATGCGCGCCGTCATGGCCCCCACCTGGGATTTGGCCTGCTTTTGCATCCAGATCGCCATATAGGTGAGCACAAGGGTGGCAAAGATCAGGATCCCCGCCATCAGCAGGTGGTTGTAACGCTCACTCTCGAACTGGCTCACCACCACCTGGAACAGGAAGGCGACGACAAGGGAGGCGACAAGGCCAAGCCCCACCCCCAGATAGATGAACTTGTTGTAGCGGCTCGCCCCCAGCTTGGCGAGGTAGGAGAGGCAGATGCCGACCAGCAGGAAGGCTTCCAGCCCCTCGCGCAGGGTAATGAGAAAACTTGCAAACATCAGGATTGAGGCTCCGTAGCGGGCGTGACGGGGAGAGGCTGCAAGGTCAGTTGCAGCTGATTGAGTAGCACTATGGGTGGCTCCGGCAAGCTCGGCTCGGCGGCGCGCACCGCATCATTGACCCACTTGGGGTAGGTGCGGAAATTGAGTTTGATATCTGCCTTGAAGGGCCCCTGGGCATCCGCTGGCAGCGGCCAGACTTCATCCCGCCAGCCATCGGCCGGAATGCGGGTATCTTCCAGCAGTTTGGCGTAGAGCCAGAACTTGAGCCCCACCGGCTTGCCCTCGGCATCGCCGAATACTTTTCTGAACAGTCGCGCATCTTCTGGGACAGCGCCATCCACCGGCTGGCCGCTGGCAAGCACCACCTTGCCGCTGGTGTCGGTGACGGTCAGCTCCAGCCAGAGTTCACGAAAATCGGCCACCCCGGTGGGCAGAGCGTGGCCCGCGCCGGTATTGGCGACCCTTACCACCAGTTGCTGACTATCGGCAGCCTGTTCGATCCGGGCGGAGAGGGTAGCACTGGAGCGCAGCAGGGCCAGGCTCTCCTGTTCAAGGTCGTGGTTGCGCAGCCCCACAAGCTGATGCTGGGCGCCGGTAAAGTTGTGGCGATAGAGCCGTGCCTTCATGGTGCCGTTTTCGGTGGATTGACCCGCGACCGGCGTGCCGCCATTGCCTGGCTCCGGGTTCATGTGGCAGTCGATGCAGGTGCGCAGCTTGGCGGGATCCTCCGCGTTTGCGAAGCTGGATTTTTCCCACTCGTCCCAGGTGTTGACGATATTGGCGCCGGTGCCCGGGGCAAACTCGTTGTGGCACGACTTGCACAGGGCCGCGTCGCGGTAGAAATCCTTCTGATAGGAGGCTTTGTGTGCCGCCGGACGGGCGTTGATCTGCCGCTCAGCCAGCCAGTGCTTGAGGCTCCCCCCAGGGGCATCCTCGAACACATAGCTCTCGCGGTCTTTCAAATTCACGGTAAAGGCGCTGTTGCCGCCCGCGTCTTCGACTTTGGTGATGCGATGGCAGAGCACGCAGCCGGTCCCTTCCTCCACCACGGGTTCGCCAGCCTTGTGGGCGGCAATCAGCGATGCGCCGCCCTGCTCGAACATATGGGAGCCCTTGGGCAGATCCATCTGGCCTGTCATCACCTGCTGGGGCATATGGCAGCCCTGACACCACTGGCCGAAGGCCTCGCCTTCGGTTTCGCGGGCCAGCGCCTGCACCACCTTGTAGTAGGGGTGGGAGTTGCCCATCAGTCTGTGGTTGCTCTCACTCCAATCCTTGAACGCTTGGCTGTGGCAGTTCTGGCAGGAGGCGGAGTTGAGCCACTCCTTCGGGTGAGTGGTCGGCGCCTTGGCGGGATCCGTGCGCGGGGCATCGAGCCGCAGCCAGTTGGCGAGATAGGGGAGGTTGCCATCGGCGGTGACGAAGGCGTGCAGATCTTCCATCATCGCTTTCACCTCGGGCTGAGGCTGGGCGGGGTCAACCACCTCGGCGCCATCGCGGGTGTCATGGCCCATGCCGCCCTGGGTCTGCTGGGTCATGCGCAGGTATTCGCCGACAAAATCCCCCGCCACCATGTTGGTGAGGTTGGCGTGGCCGTTGATGGCGTTGTCGCCGCTCTTCTGGCGGTGGGCCGCCATCAGATGGCGATTGGTGAAGTTGAACCCGTCCAGATGGCAGGAGTTGCAGCTCATCCAGTTGTCCCCCGTCATGGGGAAGCGTGCATTGGCGCCGTTGTTGCCCAACGTGTTACCAAGATGGAACAGCCGCTCGCCGCGCTTGAGCGATTCGGGGCGGGGATCCGTCTCCACCAGCTTGGCGAAGTGGGGCACATCCACAGTCACGCGAGCGAAGGGGCCGCTGCCGCCGCTATTGAGGCGGGTGAGATCCTGCCCCATGGCGTTGTGCACCAGAATGTGGTCGCCGTCTACAAACAAGTCCCGCGGATTCTGGCCCGGCAGGTGGCGCAGCAGCTGGGTCGCCTTGGCGCCCCCCTGAAACTTCTTGCGTCTGTGGCGATTGCTGTTGGATTTTCCGCTGCGCGACAGGTCAAACACCAGCAAGTCTTCCGAGCCTGCCAGGGTCAGATAAACCCGCTTGCCATCGGCGGCGAAGCGCGCGGCGAACGGGTTGGAGACGATCTGGCTGCGGTTGCCGACGCTTGGCAGATTGATCTGCAAAAAGAGCTGCTTTCTTTCGTCGACCCGCTCTTTCTCCTCATCGAGATCGATGATGGAGACGGCCGGAAAGACAGTGCTCTGAAACTGGAAGGGGTGGCTGAAACTCCAGAGCACGTGGGGCAACCAGGCTTCGCTGCCATCGGGGGAGAGGGCGATGCCATCGAGCAGGCGCGGCAATCCCTGAGAGTCGCTTGGGGTGTCGCTGTGGGTTTCTGCCAGGGTGATGAGTCTGGGTTTTGGCAGGGTGGTTTTGAGCAGGGTGGCGCCCTTGGCGTTGTTGCCAAGCTTGGCGAGATCATAGATGGCGAGCTGGCCCGTCATGGCATGGGTGAGCAGCAGGCGATCATCGTCGGTCAGAGCGAGCCCGCGGGGTGTCTCTGCAGTGACTACATCCAGCTGCAGCTTGCCCGCTGTGTCGTAGGCCTGCAGGCGAGCTGATTCGAACAGCGTGACCCAGAACCACTGCCGCTTGGGATCGAAGATGACGCCGTAGGGTCTATGGCCGGTGGGGATCGCCCTTTCCAGGTCGAGATCATCATCCAGCAGCAGCAGGCGATCGCCACTGTAGTCGGTGACCAGCAGGGTGCCGTCGTCTGCGCGGGCAAGTTGGCGCAGATCGCCCCCCAGTTGCACCTCTTTCATTCGCTTGCCGCTATCGCGCTCAAGCAGGGTGACGGAACCTGCGCTCTGGTTGGCGGTGACGAGGCGCGGGGTGCTTCCCTCTTCATAGGCGAGCATACCGGCGCCCATCTGCTGGGAAAACGCGAAGGGGCTGGCCAGCAGCAGGAGGAGGGCCAGCAAGGGTGACAAACATGCACAAAGAGATGACTTCAACATGGGATCAGGCGCGCCATTTCAGAATGGTCCAGCGCCAGGCGTGGCGCAGCACCAGAGGAGTTAACGCCAAAGCGCTTAGCCAGTGGGCCCAGCTGGCGAGGCTGCCCATGGCATCGCCCGGAGTGCCATGCAGCACCAGCAGCAGGCCGCTGGCCAGGCAGATCAGCAGCAGGGCTTCGATAATCCGCCCCGTGGTGCGCAAAAAGGGCTTGTTGCTGCGGTTCAACAGGCTGCGATGAGAGAGCCAGAAGGCGCCAAACAGCAGGGGAAACAGGGTGAGCGAAAGCATCACATGGAGAAACAGATTCCAGCGCGCCAGCGACCAGATCGGGGTCAGCGGCTCCCACAGCAGCAGGCCGGAGAAGAACATCAGATAGAGGGTGCCCTCGGCGGCCTGATGGTGATAGGCCAGCCACTGCCAGAACTGTCGGGGTGAGAGGGAAAGGCTTGTCATAGGTGCTCCAGCGCCCGGGCAGTGCAGCCCGGGGGAGCAAGTTTACAATGGGGTAAAGGTAATGAAAAGAGTTATCAATTCCGGTCTTGATGAATCAATCCTGAATGAAAACAAGGGCTGGCTACTTGTGGTCCGCCAACCTTTCTGTGATTGCATAGATAAGCGCTGCCGCCGAGAAGGCCAAAAAGACGATGACTGACCACTTCATCTCCACTTCATTGCCGGTACCATCGTCCAGAAAGGCCTTGAGCACCTCGATCCCGGCTATGGTCACCAGGGAGTTGATGACGATGAGCTTCAGGGAGGCGAAGTTGATCTTGCTGAGCCAGTTGTTGCCGAGCGCCTCGCGCTGCTCCTGAGTCTGAATAAACTGCACATAGCCGCAGATGGCCACCAGGATCAGCATCTGCGCCACCAGTACGAAGTCCACCAGAGTCAGCACCCCTGTGATGAGGTCAAGATAATGGATGTCGATGATGTCGCGGCACAGCGTATAGAGCTGCATGGCAAACTTCACCATCAAGAGCGCCACGCACACCAGAATGCACACATAAAACGGGAACATCATCAACCGGCTGCCATTGAGCATAAAGTTGAATCGACGCATGAGAACTCCTGAGTAGGGTGAAATTGGGCTGATTATCGCCTGAGTCAGGCGACGAATGCATGTTTTACTGATAAAGCCTGCATGGCCGCTTGCTCGGTAGAAGGTGTCGCATCGGTGGGGCTAGCCCTGACAGTCGATATGCCACTCTCACAGATGGCAAACGCTCGGTACTGATGCAATACAGTCAGAATGCAGAACAGGTGCCCGGTTGCGGGGCAGGCACCTCGGTTATTACTCGACATTGATGGGGCCCTTGGTGCCCGCGTCACTATCGATCCAGACATCTTCCCCCTCCAGACGGCGATCGCCCTGAATGGTAAATGTGATGGTGCCCTGCTTGAACAGCAGTGCACCGTCAGCCCGCTTTGCCTTGACCTGTTTGCCATTGACCCAAACCTGCTCTTTGCCATTTATACGGATGGTGGCAACTGTGGCTCCTTCGTTGTTTTTGGCCACCCATTGTCCAGCATAGGGTGTGGTGTCTGCGGCGGCCTCCGTGCTCGCGGGAGTGGCTGCCTCGCCAAAACCAGCCTTGGCATTTTCGGCCTTGCTCTTGGTGATATCGCACCCTTGCAACTCGGAGGCCTGGGTGCAGCCGGAGTTTTCGAGTTGCTGGCGGTATTTGGCACTGATGGCGTGGGCAGGGGACTGGATCAGCAGGGCCAGTGCTGCCACCGTAATCATGGTCTTGTGCATCATATTGCTCGCTTCTGTTGTCAGGTTATTCACCTCGTCCACTTTAGTACTGCGCGTGACCAAGGGCTACTTGCTTGTGTCCGTCTCCTGATCGGGAGGCGAGAGCCAGCTTTGCAATGGGGGGCGAGCCGTGATGGATAGGAAAAGAGGGTGAGTAAGTGGAGGATGTGGCAGACATGAAAAAGCCCAGTCCTGAGACTGGGCTTTGAAATTTGGCTCCCTCGACAGGACTTGAACCTGTGACATACGGATTAACAGTCCGCCGTTCTACCGACTGAACTACGAGGGAATTGGCTCCTCCTACTGGACTTTATTCATTTATCAACGGATTGGGGCAACCGCCGATCCGTCGCGTCCGTCAAGACTTTGTAGCCATCTGTCATCCAGCCTGACCGGGAATCGTCCGGAGAGTTGTTGTTTGAAGAGATAGATACTGCTGTACCGATGAACTTGGGAGTACACGCTAAGAACTGCTAGGTGATCCGGATAGGGACCTGAGCTGGGATGTCGTGAGTGCCATAAAGTAAAAAGCCCCAACCGATGGTTGGGGCTTGGTTACTACAGCGTCATGCTAACAGGGTCTCTATGTCTGCTTCGTCTGCTTCGTCTGCTTCAGCTGAGAGGGGGGGCTCTGCCGATGCGGCGGATAGGCTCGTCGCATCGTCGGCATTTTCAGCGCCTCGGGGTTGGAACCAGACCTTGCAATATCGCTCGCTGGCTTTCCCCTTTTCTAAATACACACCATTATTGGCGAGAGCCTCCATGAGTGCAGGCAACTTCCTGGACATCGCCGCAGCCGACTTGGGCATATCGTTCCCAAGGCTGATAACTGTCTGGGATTCCAGAGCACTGAGCAGGTTATGGGGGGTACCACTCCACGGGCTCGCTTTTGGGTATCGCTTGGCAAAATGCGTCAGGGCCACAAACAGACTGTCGTCAATCACCCCAGCAATGGTCGACTGTTCAACATTGTACTGATAAGCCTTCTGCAGTTGACCATGAGGTATCTTGAGCACCGCTTCCAGGCCGGCAAGCCAACGCGAAAAATCGGCCATCCTAGGGAAGGTGCGAATAAGCGGGGAAATTCTTCTCGGCTGACTCAGTCATTTCATTTCTTCATGTTTGAGCCGAT
>NZ_JAPDBE010000061.1:0-434 GCF_027705025.1 Aeromonas sp. D3
ATAGGGAGTTGAATCTTTCTGGCAACCCCTTATCGGCAATAAAATTGCAAAAATCGGCACTTTTTTAGTTATTCATATCCAACCACAGCTTTTGTACAAACTTATCCACAGAAGCGAGTTCCGGATTGCTAGAATGGCCAAAAACAAGGAGGCCAAGATGGACTTGCGACTGAGACCTTACAAACGAAAACGCCCGCAACTGGGCAAACGGGTGTACGCAGATCCCTTCGCAACGTTGGTGGGATATATCGAACTGGCCGACGATGCT
This sequence comes from Aeromonas sp. D3, assembly GCF_027705025.1. NCBI lineage: Bacteria > Pseudomonadati > Pseudomonadota > Gammaproteobacteria > Aeromonadales > Aeromonadaceae > Aeromonas > Aeromonas sp. D3. Next base: position 269 of record NZ_JAPDBE010000061.1, read on the forward strand.
CAAGAGAAGTGATCAGGCCATTCACTATTTAACCAGGCTTGGGAACAACGCTTACTTCTTATATAGAAGAGGTTGAATGGTGAATTGAGGCAGTTGAGGCAGTTGAGGCAGTTGAGGCAGTTGAGGCAGTTGAGGCAGTTGAGGCAGTTGAGGCAGTTGAGGCAGT
>NZ_JAPDBE010000061.1:444-20994 GCF_027705025.1 Aeromonas sp. D3
GCAGTTGAGGCAGTTGAGGCAGTTGAGGCAGTTGAGGCAGTTGAGGCAGTTGAGGCAGTTGAGGCAGTTGAGGCAGTTGAGGCAGTCTCAGGATTCATTAAAAGAAAAGCCGGGACAAGCCCGGCTTTTTCTTTATCACTCAGCAGCTGCTTCAGCAGCGGCCGGGCGGTCTACCAGCTCAATGTAAGCCATAGGGGCGTTGTCGCCAGCACGGAAACCGCATTTCAGAATGCGAGTATAACCGCCGGCGCGCTCCAGGTAGCGCGGGCCCAGTTCATTGAACAGCTTAGCCACGATCGCGTTGTCGCGAGTGCGGGCAAATGCCAGACGACGATTAGCAACGCTATCAGTCTTGGCAAGGGTGATCAGCGGTTCAACTACACGACGCAGCTCTTTTGCCTTAGGCAGAGTCGTCTTGATGATCTCATGACGAACCAGGGAGCTGGCCATGTTGCGGAACATAGCCTGACGATGGCTGCTGTTCCGGTTCAGTTGACGACCACTCAAACGATGGCGCATGACCTTATCCTTCTAACTAAATCTGTGAAACCCGTAATCTGGATTACTCGTCAGCGATGCTGGCGGGCGGCCAGTTCTCAAGGCGCATGCCAAGAGACAGACCACGGGAGGCCAACACATCCTTGATCTCAGTCAGGGACTTCTTACCGAGGTTAGGAGTTTTAAGCAACTCAACTTCGGTACGCTGTACCAGATCACCAATATAGTGGATAGCTTCTGCCTTCAGACAGTTCGCAGAACGAACTGTCAGCTCCAAATCATCGACAGGACGTAGCAGAATCGGATCAAACTCGGGTTTCTCTTCTTTCTTCTCGGGCACGCTGACATCGCGCAGATCCACGAAGGCTTCCAGTTGCTCGGCCAGAATAGTGGCAGAACGACGGATTGCTTCTTCAGGATCCAGAGTACCATTGGTCTCCATGTCGATGACCAGCTTGTCCAAGTCGGTACGCTGTTCCACACGTGCTGCCTCAACATTGTAGGCAATACGAACGATGGGGCTGAACGCGGAGTCCAGCAGCAGGCGACCAATCGGACGCTCTTCATCATCGTTGTGAACACGAGCAGAAGCAGGCACATAACCACGACCGCGCTGAACTTTCAGGCGCATGCTGATTTCAGCATTGGCACCGGTCAGGTGGCAGATTACGTGCTCCGGGTTTACGATCTCGACTTCATCACCGTGAGTGATATCACCAGCGGTAACGGGGCCTGTTCCAGACTTGGTCAGGGACAGAGTTACCTCGTCCTTGCCTTCCAGCTTCACAGCGATACCTTTCAGGTTGAGCAGAATTTCAAGAATGTCTTCCTGCACACCTTCTTTGCTGCTGTACTCATGCAGTACCCCGTCAATTTCGACTTCAGTAACTGCACAACCGGGCATAGATGACAGCAAAATACGACGCAGGGCATTACCCAGCGTGTGACCAAAACCACGCTCAAGTGGCTCAAGAGTCACTTTCGCATGAGTCGGGCTAACTTGCTCGATGTCAACTAGCCGCGGTTTAAGAAAATCTGTTACAGAACCCAGCATTGTGTCCTCTCTTTAGAAGCTAGCTTTACTTGGAGTAAAGCTCGACGATCAGCTGTTCGTTAATGTCGGCAGACAGGTCGGAACGCTCTGGCAGACGCTTGAAAGCACCTTCCATTTTAGCGGTGTCAACCTCTACCCAAGTCGGCTTCTCACGCTGACCAGCAACCTCGAGGGATGCTTTGATACGCGCTTGCTTCTTAGCCTTCTCACGAACGCAGACCACGTCCTCAGGGGAAACCTGGAAAGAAGGAATATTCACAACGCGACCATTTACCATGATGGCCTTATGGCTCACCAGCTGACGAGATTCAGCACGGGTAGCGCCGAAGCCCATACGGTAAACAACGTTGTCCAAACGACCTTCCAGCAGCTGCAACAGGTTCTCACCGGTGTTACCCTTTTGACGGGCAGCATCGCGGTAGTAGTTGCGGAACTGTTTTTCCAATACGCCGTAGATACGACGAACTTTTTGTTTCTCGCGCAGCTGAACACCGTAGTCGGACAGACGCGCTTTACGCGCACCGTGCTGACCAGGGGCGGTGTCAATCTTGCACTTAGAATCAATCGCACGAACACCAGACTTCAGGAAGAGGTCGGTGCCCTCACGACGGCTAAGCTTAAGCTTAGGACCGATATATCTTGCCATCTTCTTTCTCCAACAATCCTAGACCAAGTTGCAACAGCGTTATACGCGGCGCTTCTTGGGAGGACGACAACCGTTGTGCGGGATCGGAGTCACATCAGTAATATTAGTGATGCGGAAACCAGCCGCGTTCAGAGCGCGGATGGAAGACTCACGACCGGGACCCGGACCTTTGACCATGACTTCCAGGTTCTTCACGCCGTATTCTTTGGCGATCTCACCAGCACGCTCAGCAGCTACCTGGGCAGCAAACGGAGTGGACTTACGGGAACCACGGAAACCTGAACCACCGGAGGTAGCCCATGACAGAGCATTGCCCTGACGGTCAGTAATGGTCACGATTGTGTTGTTGAAAGATGCATGAACGTGCGCAATACCGTCGCTCACTTGCTTTTTAACGCGCTTGCGAGCACGAGTCGGAGTTTTAGCCATTTTCTACCTTCCCGTTACTTCTTGATAGCCTTGCGCGGACCCTTACGGGTACGAGCGTTGGTCTTGGTACGTTGACCACGAACAGGCAGGCTACGACGGTGACGCAAACCACGGTAGCAACCCAGATCCATCAATCGCTTGATGTTCATGGATATCTGACGACGCAGGTCACCTTCAACGGTGAATTTACCTACTTGTTCACGCAGACTCTCGATCTGAGCTTCGTCCAGGTCTTTAATTTTCACATTCTCAGCGATACCGGCTGCGGCACAGATGGCCTTGGAGCGGGTACGACCGACGCCATAAATCGCAGTCAAAGCAATGACTGCATGCTTATGGTCAGGAATGTTAATGCCAGCGATACGGGCCACTATTCACTCCTACATATAGTAGATTACGACCACCACAAAGCCCGTGAGCGGATACGTGGCGGTCAACCAATACACAACAAAAGTTGGCTGGCTATATTAGCCAGCACAACTATTTGTTGCAAGTACTAACCGTAAAAAATTAGCCTTGGCGCTGTTTATGCTTTGGCTCGCTGCAAATCACACGCACCACACCGTGACGCTTGATGATTTTGCAGTTACGGCAGATTGCCTTAACGGAAGCACGAACTTTCATTGCTTAACTCCGTAACTACGCCGACCTTTAGCGGCCGTAGCCCTTCAGGTTGGCCTTCCTCAGGACGTCGCCATATTGATGAGACATCATATGGGTTTGTACCTGAGCCATGAAGTCCATGATAACTACCACGATAATCAGCAGCGAGGTGCCACCGAAGTAGAACTGTACGTTCCAGGCAGTCATCAAGAACTGGGGTACCAGACAGATAAAGGTTATATAGAGCGCACCTGCCAATGTCAGGCGAGTCATAACCTTATCGATGTAACGTGCTGTCTGCTCGCCCGGGCGGATCCCCGGGATAAAGGCTCCACTCTTCTTCAAGTTGTCTGCTGTCTCGCGGGGGTTGAACACCAGCGCGGTATAGAAGAAACAGAAGAAGATAATGGCTGCTGCATAAAGCATCTCATACAAGGGCTGACCCGGCTGCAGGACCATAGAGACCTGTTGCAGGATATCAGCGACCTTGCCCTCACCCTGACCAAACCAAGAGGTGATGGTCCCTGGGAAGAGGATGATGCTGGATGCGAAAATCGCAGGAATCACACCGGCCATATTCACTTTCAATGGCAGGTGTGTGCTTTGCGCTGCGAATACCTGGCGGCCTTGTTGACGCTTGGCGTAGTTAACGACGATACGACGCTGACCACGTTCCACGAACACCACAAAGTAAGTCACTGCGAAAACAATCAAGCCCAGCAACAACAACAGCAGGATGTGCAATTCCCCTTGACGTGCCTGTTCGGCCGTAGCACCAATGGCATGCGGCAAACCAGCAACGATACCCGTGAAAATAATCAACGAGATACCATTACCGATCCCACGCTCGGTAATCTGCTCACCCAACCACATCAAGAACATGGTACCGGTGACCAGACTCACAACGGCCGTGAAATAGAAGCCCAAACCCGGATGTGTCACGAGTCCTTGCATCATATTCGGCAGACCGGTTGCAATACCAATGGCCTGGAAAGTTCCCAAAACCAGCGTGCCCCAACGGGTATATTGGCTAATCTTGCGACGGCCAGATTCACCTTCTTTCTTGAGTTCAGCAAGAGCGGGGTGAACCACAGTCAGCAGCTGGATAATGATCGATGCCGAAATGTACGGCATGATCCCCAGCGCAAGAATAGAAGCACGCGAGAGTGCACCACCACTGAACATGTTGAACATCTCAATGATGGTGCCCTTCTGTTGTTGGAACAACTCGGCCAGTACGGCGGCGTCAATACCAGGAATCGGCACATAAGAGCCTGCACGGAAAACGATAATCGCCCCGAGAACGAAGAGCAGACGGCTCTTCAATTCACTCAGACCACCCTGTGCTTTAACATCCAATCCTGGTTTCTTAGCCATTGTACTGATTATTCCTCGATTTTACCGCCAGCGGCCTCGATGGCTGCACGTGCACCTTTGGTGACGGACACACCACGAACGGTCACAGCACGGTCAATGTTGCCAGACAGAACAACTTTAGCGAAAACGATGTTCTTGGTAACAACACCGGCTTGCTTCAGAGTGCTCAAATCGACCACATCACCTTCTACCATGGCGATTTCGTTCAGACGCACTTCGGCAGAAACCAAAGATTTGCGAGAGAAGAAACCGAACTTCGGCAGACGGATTTTCAAAGGCATCTGGCCGCCTTCGAAACCAGCGCGGACTTTACCGCCACCGGAACGAGAGGTTTGACCTTTCACACCACGACCACCAGTCTTGCCCAGGCCGGAGCCGATACCACGACCACGACGTTGTTTTTCAGGCTTGGAACCAGCGGCCGGAGACAGAGTATTCAGACGCATGCTTAGCCCTCCACCTTAACCATGTAATAAACCTGGTTGATCATACCGCGTACGCAGGGAGTATCTTCCAGCTCAACGGTGTGACCAATGCGACGCAGACCCAGACCACGCAGAGTCGCCTTGTGCTTTGGCAGACGGCCGATAGAGCTGCGAGTTTGAGTTACTTTTACAGTGTTAGCCATGTCGCATTACCCCAGAATTTCTTCAACGCGCAGACCACGCTTGGCAGCGATCTGGGCCGGGGATTGACCCTGTACCAGAGCGTCTACAGTTGCGCGAACAACGTTGATTGGGTTGGTGGAACCGTAGGTCTTAGCCAGCACGTTGTGAATACCAGCAACTTCCAGAACAGCACGCATGGCGCCGCCTGCAATGATACCAGTACCTTGTGAGGCCGGCTTCATGAACACGGAGGAACCGGAGTGAACACCGCGCACCGGGTGGTGCAGAGTGCCATTGTTCAGTTCTACCTTGCTCAGGTTACGCTTAGCCTGTTCCATCGCTTTTTGAATAGCGGCCGGAACTTCACGGGCCTTACCGTAACCGTAACCTACACGGCCGTTACCATCACCCACCACGGTCAACGCGGTGAAGGACATGATACGACCACCTTTAACAGTTTTCGAAACACGGTTTACTGCAATCAGCTTTTCTTGCAGTTCGCCGGCTTGAGATTCGACTTTAGCCATCTTCGACTCCTAGCTTAGAACTGAAGACCAGCGTCACGAGCAGCGGTAGCCAGAGCGGCTACACGACCGTGATACTTGAAACCGGAACGATCGAAAGATACGTTCTGAACGCCTTTGGCAATAGCACGCTCAGCGATTGCTTTACCTACTGCGGTAGCTGCATCAGCATTACCGGAGTATTTAAGAGCTTCACTGATGGCTTTCTCTACTGTAGAAGCAGAGGCCAGAACTTCGGAACCGTTGGCTGCGATAACCTGCGCGTAGATATGACGCGGGGTACGGTGAACAACCAGACGGGTAGCTCCCAGTTCCTGCATCTTCTTCCGAGCACGAGTAGCACGACGGAGACGAGCTGCTTTCTTGTCCATAGTGTTACCTTACTTCTTCTTAGCTTCTTTAGTACGCACTTGCTCGTTGGCATAGCGTACACCCTTGCCCTTGTAGGGCTCCGGAGCGCGGTAAGAACGGATATCGGCGGCGACCTGGCCAACCAGCTGCTTGTCCACACCACGCAGAACGATCTCTGTAGCGGTCGGGCATTCAGCGGTGACACCAGCCGGCAGCGCATGCTCTACCGGGTGAGAGAAGCCCAGGGCCAGCGCGACAGCATTGCCCTTGATGGAGGCTTTATAACCTACACCAACCAGCTGCAGCTTACGCTCGAAGCCTTGGGTAACACCGATTACCATGTTGTTAGCCAATGCACGTGCAGTACCGGCCTGAGCGTCAGCACCAGCGATGCCGTCGCGCGGGGCGAACTTCAGTACATTGTCTTCTTTGGTCACTTCTACACCGGCGTGGATGGAACGAACCAGAGAACCTTTACCACCTTTGATGGACAGTTCCTGACCGTTCAGAGTCACCTCTACGCCAGCAGGAATAGTGACGGGTGCCTTAGCAACGCGAGACATTTCCGACCTCCTATTAAGCGACGTAGCAGATGATCTCACCACCCATGCTTGCCTTGCGGGCAGCACGGTCGGTCATCACACCTTTAGACGTGGACACGATAGCAACACCGAGACCGCCCATAACTTTCGGCAGATCAGTAGTGCGCTTGTAAATACGCAGGCCGGGACGGCTCACGCGTTGGATCAGTTCTACAACTGGCTTGCCCTGGAAATATTTCAGTTCAATTTCCAGTTCCGGCTTCACATCACCAGCTACGGAGTAGCCAGCGATGTAACCTTCTTCTTTCAGCACTTTGGCGATAGCCACTTTCAGCTTGGAAGAAGGCATGGAAACCGCAACTTTGCTCGCCGCCTGACCGTTACGGATGCGGGTCAGCATATCCGCGATCGGATCTTGCATGCTCATAAGTCTAACTCCCGAGATTCGTTACCAAGAAGCCTTCTTCAGGCCCGGAATTTCGCCCTTCATGGCATGCTCACGCACCTTGATGCGAGACAGACCAAACTTACGCAGGAAACCGTGCGGACGACCAGTAATATTGCAACGGTTACGCTGGCGGGACGGACTGGAATCACGGGGCAGCTGTTGCAGTTGCAGTACAGCATCCCAACGCGCTTCTTCAGAAGCGTTCATATCAACGATGATAGCTTTCAGCTCGGTTCGCTTAGTGGCGAACTTGGCTACCAGCTTCGCACGCTTTGCTTCACGTGCTTTCATGGATGTTTTAGCCATAACCCTAACCTTACTTGCGGAATGGGAAGTTAAAGGCAGCCAGCAGAGCACGGCCTTCTTCATCGGTATTCGCGGAAGTGGTGATGGTGATATCCAGACCACGGACGCGATCGACTTTGTCATAGTCGATTTCCGGGAAGATGATTTGCTCACGCACGCCCATGGAGTAGTTACCACGACCGTCGAACGCTTTAGCGTTCAGGCCACGGAAGTCACGGATACGCGGTACGGAGATGCAAATCAGCCGTTCCAGGAACTCCCACATACGCTCGCCACGCAGGGTTACTTTACAACCTATCGGGTAGCCTTCACGAATCTTGAAGCCCGCAACAGATTTGCGAGCTTTGGTGATCAGCGGCTTCTGACCGGAAATGGCAGCCATATCGGCAGCGGCATTTTCCAACAGCTTTTTGTCAGAGATCGCTTCACCAACACCCATGTTCAGGGTGATTTTCTCGATCCGAGGGACTTGCATGATAGTCTTGTAACCGAACTGTTTGGCCAGTTCATTTACTACATCGGATTTGTAGTAATCATGCAGTTTCGCCATCGTTAAACTCCAATTACTTCACAAGTTCGCCGGTGGATTTGAAGAAACGAACTTTTTTGCCGTCTTCAATCCGGAAACCAACGCGATCAGCCTTGCCAGCGGCAGAGTTGAACAGCGCTACGTTAGAAACGTCCATTGGGGCTTCTTTGCTGATGATGCCGCCAGCCTGACCCAGTGCGGGTACCGGCTTTTGATGCTTCTTCACCAGATTGATGCCTTCAACGAGAACCTTACCTTCGGTTACCAGGACTTGAGTGACTTTGCCACGCTTGCCCTTGTCTTTGCCGGTAAGAACAATCACTTCGTCTTCGCGACGGATTTTAGCTGCCATCGTTCGACTCCTTACAGTACTTCGGGTGCCAGGGACACAATCTTCATGAACTTCTCATTACGGAGTTCACGGGTCACCGGGCCAAAAATACGAGTACCGATTGGCTGTTGGTTGTTGTTAAGCAACACAGCCGCATTGTTGTCGAAACGGATGACTGAGCCGTCCGGACGACGAACGCCTTTACGGGTGCGTACGACCACCGCGTTATATACATCACCTTTCTTCACTTTACCGCGAGGAATGGCTTCCTTGATGGAAACTTTGATGATGTCGCCGATGCCGGCATAACGGCGGTGCGAGCCACCCAGAACCTTAATACACATTACACTGCGAGCGCCGGAGTTGTCGGCTACACCCAGCATACTTTGCATCTGGATCATTTTAGTGCTCCGCTTTGTTTACTTCTTATCCCTTTCGGGATCTGGCTGCCTTCAAAAGGCGCGAAACTATAACACATGATTTTGAGAAAAGGTAGCCTAAAAAACAAACGGCCCCGCTAAGGGGCCGTTTGGACTACAAAGTACCGATTAGGCCTTTTCTAAGATCGCAACCAGGGTCCAGGACTTGGTCTTGGACAGCGGGCGGCATTCGCGGATTTCCACGAGATCGCCAGCTTTACACTCGTTGTTTTCATCATGTACGTGCAGCTTGGTAGTGCGCTTGATGATCTTACCGTAGATCGGGTGCTTTACCTTGCGCTCGATAGCAACAGTGATGGATTTCTCCATCTTGTCGCTGATTACACGACCTTGCAGAGTACGGATCTTGTCAGTCATTACGCACCTGCCTTCTCAGTCAGTACAGTCTTGATACGTGCGACGTCACGACGCACTTGTTTCAGAGTGTGAGTCTGAGCCAGCTGGCCAGTGGACGCTTGCATGCGCATGTTGAATTGCTCACGCAGCAGGCCCAGCAGCTCCTGGTTCAGTTCATCGACGCTCTTTTGACGCAGATCTTGGGCTTTCATCACATCACCGTCTTAATTACGAAAGTGGTCTGAACAGACAGCTTAGCTGCGGCCAGGGCAAACGCTTCACGCGCCAGAGCCTCAGGTACACCGTCCATCTCGTACAGAACCTTGCCAGGCTGGATCGGGCAGACCCAATATTCCACGTTGCCCTTACCTTTACCCATACGAACTTCGAGAGGCTTTTCGGTGATGGGCTTGTCCGGGAACACACGGATCCAGATCTTGCCTTGACGCTTAACGTGACGGGTCATGGCACGACGGGCTGCTTCGATTTGACGAGCAGTCAGTTGACCACGAGATGTCGCCTTCAGGCCAAAGGTACCGAAGGATACTTCGTTACCAGTGTTGGCCAGACCGCGGTTGCGACCCTTATGGGTCTTGCGGAATTTAGTACGCTTTGGTTGCAACATTTACCGAATCTCCTTACTTACCGCGGCGTTTGTTATCGCGCTTGGGCTTTGCAGGAGCTTGCTCTTGAGCAGCGGCAGCATTGACTGCAGCCAGACCACCCAGAACTTCGCCCTTGAAGATCCAAACCTTAACGCCGATCACACCGTAAGTGGTGTGGGCTTCAGAAGTTGCGTAGTCGATGTCGGCACGCAGGGTGTGCAACGGCACACGACCTTCACGGTACCATTCGGTACGCGCGATTTCAGCACCGCCCAGACGACCAGACACTTCCACTTTGATGCCCTTGGCACCCAGGCGCATTGCGTTCTGTACGGCGCGCTTCATAGCACGACGGAACATTACGCGACGTTCCAGTTGGGAAGTGATGCTGTCAGCAACAAGCTTGCCATCCAGCTCCGGCTTACGGACTTCGGAAATGTTGATCTGAGCAGGCACGCCGGTAATCACGGCGACAGCTTTGCGCAGTTTCTCAACGTCTTCGCCTTTCTTACCGATCACAACACCCGGACGAGCGGTGTGAATGGTCACACGGATGCTCTTGGCCGGACGCTCGATGGTGATCTTGGACAAGGACGCATTTTTCAGTTCCTTGGTCAGGAACTGGCGTACTTGAAAATCGCTGTACAGGTTGTCAGCGAAGTCTTTGGTGTTCGCGAACCAGGTAGAATTCCAAGGCTTGGTAATACCCAGGCGAATGCCATTAGGATGTACTTTCTGACCCATTGCTTATCTCCCAGCCTTAGCGTCGGATACCACTACAGTGATGTGAGCGGTACGCTTGAGGATACGATCCGCACGACCTTTGGCACGCGGACGGATGCGCTTCATGGAGGGACCTTCGTCGACCATGATAGTAGCAACACGCAGCGCATCGATATCAGCGCCTTCGTTGTGCTCAGCGTTTGCAATGGCAGATTCCAGCACTTTCTTAACCAGCACTGCAGCCTTTTTCGGGCTGAAGGTCAGGATATTCAGAGCCTTGTCTACAGACAGACCACGTACTTGATCGGCTACCAGACGAGCTTTCTGGGCAGAAGTACGGGCATAACGGTGTTTAGCGATAGCTTCCATCATTTATCCCTTAGCGCTTCTTAGCCTTCTTATCAGCAGCATGGCCGCGATAAGTACGAGTCGGTGCGAATTCACCCAGTTTGTGACCGATCATTTCTTCGGTAACGAAAACCGGAACGTGCTGACGACCATTATGGACAGCGATGGTCAAACCGATCATGTTCGGGATGATCATTGAACGACGGGACCAGGTTTTAACCGGCTTTTTATCCCCGCTTTCCACCGCTTTCTCTACCTTCTTCAGCAAGTGCAGGTCAATAAATGGACCCTTCTTGAGAGAACGTGGCATGGTGATTCCTCTATGTTAACAATTACTTGTTACGACGACGTACGATGTACTTGTCGGTACGCTTGTTCTTACGGGTCTTGAAGCCTTTAGCCTTCTGGCCCCATGGGGACACAGGCTGCATGCCCTTGTTACGACCCTCACCACCACCGTGCGGGTGGTCGACCGGGTTCATCGCCATACCGCGAACGGTCGGACGAATACCACGCCAGCGGTTGGCACCGGCTTTACCCAGTTGACGCAACATGTGCTCGGAGTTACCGACTTCACCAATGGTGGCGCGGCACTCGGCCAGAACTTTACGTACTTCGCCGGAACGCAGACGCAGAGTTACATAGTTACCTTCACGAGCCAGGATCTGGATGAAAGTACCAGCGGAACGAGCCAGCTGGGCACCTTTACCAGGTTTCATCTCAACGGCGTGAACAGTAGAACCAACCGGGATGTTGCGCATCGGCAGGGTGTTACCTACCTTGATGGCTGCATCAGCACCAGAAGCGATCGCGTCACCAGCTTTCAGGCCTTTCGGAGCCAGGATGTAACGACGCTCACCGTCTGCATACAACACCAGTGCGATGTTAGCGGTACGGTTAGGATCGTATTCCAGGCGTTCTACTTTGGCCGGGATACCGTCTTTGTCACGTTTGAAGTCGACGATACGGTAATGCTGCTTGTGACCACCACCGATATGACGGGTGGTGATACGACCGTTGTTGTTACGACCACCGGACTTGCTCTTGCTGTCCAGCAGAGCGGCAAAGGGCTTACCCTTGTACAGCTCTTGATTGACGATCTTAACGACGTGGCGGCGGCCTGGAGAAGTAGGCTTGCACTTAACGATTGCCATTTTTCAGAACTCCTCTTACTCGGCTGCGCCCATGAAGTCGATGTCCTGACCAGCTTTCAGGGTCACATAAGCCTTTTTCCAATCGGAACGACGGCCTACGCGTGCACCTGAGCGCTTGGTTTTACCCTTCATGTTCAGGGTACGGACGGTCTCAACTTCGACCTCGAACAGTTTCGCAACTGCAGCTTTGACTTCCGCCTTGGTGGCGTCGACAGCAATTTTGAACACGATAGTGTTCTGCTTCTCGGCGACCATGGTGCTCTTTTCAGAGATATGCGGAGCCTTCAGAACTTTCAACAGACGCTCTTCGCGGATCATGCCAGCATCTCCTCGATTTGCTTAACTGCTTCAGCAGTCATCAGAACCTTGTCGAAAGCGATCAGGCTGACCGGGTCGATACCGGCAACGTCACGCACGTCAACTTTGTACAGGTTGCGAGCAGCCAGGAACAGGTTCTCATCGACTTCAGCTGTCACGATCAGAACGTCAGTCAGTTCCATCTCTTTCAGCTTGGCGATCAGTTCTTTGGTCTTCGGCGCTTCGATGCCGAATTTCTCGACAACGATCAGGCGCTCTTGACGTACCAGTTCGGACAGGATGCTACGGATAGCGCCGCGGTACATCTTCTTGTTTACTTTTTGGCTGTGATCTTGCGGCTTAGCAGCAAAAGTCACACCACCGGAACGCCAAATGGGCGAACGGATGGAGCCAGCACGGGCACGACCAGTACCCTTCTGACGCCACGGCTTTTTGCCGCCACCAGACACTTCAGAGCGAGTCAGCTGCGCACGAGTACCCTGACGGGCACCTGCGGCATATGCAACGACGACCTGGTGAACCAGAGCTTCGTTGAATTCGCGCCCGAAGGTAGTCTCGGAAACTTCAAGAGCGCTCTTGGCGTCTTTCATTACCAATTCCATTACTATCTCCTCAGACGTTACGCTTTGACGGCAGGTTTGACGATCACGTTGCCGTTGGTTGCACCTGGGACTGCACCTTTGATGAGCAGCAGGTTACGTTCAGCGTCAACACGAACCAGTTCCAGGTTCTGAGTCGTTACACGCTCAGCACCCATGTGACCAGCCATCTTTTTGCCCTTGAATACACGACCCGGAGTCTGGTTCTGACCGATAGAACCCGGAGCGCGGTGAGACAAGGAGTTACCGTGGGTCATATCCTGGGTGCGGAAGTTGTGGCGCTTTACAGTGCCCGCAAAACCTTTACCTTTGGATGTGCCGGTAACGTCTACCATCTTAACGTCAGCGAGAAGATCTACTTTCAGCTCGCTACCAACAGTGAAAGTTTCACCGTTGTTCAAGCGGAATTCCCACAGACCGCGACCGGCTTCTACACCAGCTTTGGCAAAGTGGCCAGCTTCCGGCTTGGTCACACGGCTGGCTTTCTTGGCGCCAGTGGTAACCTGAATAGCGTTGTAGCCGTCGGTTTCTACAGATTTGACCTGAGTTACACGGTTAGCTTCAACTTCGATAACAGTCACCGGGATAGAAACGCCATCTTCAGTGAAGATGCGAGTCATACCCACTTTGCGACCTACAAGACCGATTGTCATTGTTATCAACCTCTTTCCGTAATTAACCCAGGCTGATCTGGACGTCTACACCAGCTGCCAGATCCAGACGCATCAGGGCGTCTACGGTCTTGTCAGTCGGTTCAACGATGTCTACCAGACGCTTGTGAGTGCGGATCTCGTACTGATCACGCGCATCTTTGTTGACGTGCGGGGAGATCAGGACGGTGAAGCGCTCTTTGCGAGTCGGCAGCGGGATAGGACCGCGAACCTGCGCGCCGGTGCGCTTTGCAGTTTCAACGATTTCCGCTGTGGATTGATCAATCAGGCGATGATCAAAAGCCTTCAGGCGAATACGGATTCTTTGGTTCTGCATTGACAGAGCTCCAATAGATAAAAGAACATAAATCAACACCGCCCGACCGGGAGCAATCCCGCCAGAGGTGTGATTTTTCACGTTTCCCCCCATATCGGGAGGACTGTATGGCTGGTCATCCGTAAACGAACAACTCAGCAGCAGACATATCGTCTGGCTTACCTCATGGGTAAGCGGAGGGGATTATACGGATTTTTCAAATTTGCGCAAGGGAGGGCGAACAGATTATGCGCAGTTTTATGTGACAGATGGATCTCGCCGGCGACACCTCATCCCCTTGCCAACTCGGGGTAACGACAATGTTACAAACAGGCTGGTAGACTGTGCGCCTGCCTCTGTCAGTGGAACGACATCCAATGCTCAAAGATCAAAAAAAAGCCTATCAGTATGGACTCTGCGCCGTTGCCCTCTGGTCGACAGTCGCCACCGCCTTCAAGATCTCCCTCGCCTACTTTGAACCGGTGCAATTGCTGCTTGTAGCCGCCTTCACCTCGACCCTCACGCTGACGGCGATAGTCGCCAAACAGGGTAAACTGCCGCTGCTACGGAGTTACATCAAGGCCCGCCCTTTCTATTACCTGACACTGGGTGTGTTGAACCCCTTCCTCTATTACCTGCTGCTGTTCAAGGCCTATGATCTGCTGCCCGCCCAGCAGGCACAGACTCTCAACTACACCTGGGCCATCACCCTCAGTCTGCTGGCAGTCCCCTTTCTCGGCCAGAAACTGCGCCGCCGCGATGGAGTGGCCATAGTGCTGGGCTACTTCGGTGCCCTGGTGATCGCCACCAAGGGGGATGTGTTCGGCCTGCAATTCGACAGCCCGCTCGGGGTCGCGCTGGCGCTGGTATCGACGCTTATCTGGGCCAGTTACTGGATCCTCAACACCCGCAATCAGGGAGACCCCATCGTCAGCCTGTTGCTCGGCTTTATCATCAGCCTTCCTTTCATTGTCGCGGCGACCTGGCTGCTCTCCGATTTCGCCATGACAGCCTGGCAAGGCTGGGTCGGCGCCATCTATGTGGGCCTGTTCGAGATGGGCTTCGGTTTCGTGCTCTGGCTGATGGCTTTGCGCCATGCCACCAACACGGCCCCTATAAGCAACCTCATCTTCATCTCGCCGTTTGCCTCCCTGGTGCTGCTCAACCTGTTGATCGGCGAGACCATACACCCGGCAACCCCCATAGGGCTGGGGCTGATCGTCGCCGCCTTGCTTATCCAGCAGCTGAAATATGGCAAGCGCTACCGCAAGGAAGCAGAGCCGCAAGCCTGATAATGCAAAAGGGCGTATCCACGGATACGCCCTTTTCTCAATCCATCCACTCCAGTGGCTGGTTCTTGGGAAGCCGGACCTCGACCAACAAGCCCCCCAGTTCGGCCCGTCCCAGCCGGATGGTACCGTGATGCTGGGAGACGATCTTGGCGACGATGGCCAATCCCAGGCCGCTGCCACTGCCGGTGCGAGCCTCGTTGCCCTGAGTGAAGGGCTTGAGCACCCGGTAATAATCCTGCTCGGGGATGCCGGGACCATTGTCCGACAGCCGCAGCCGCACCCAGTGACCATCATCTTTGAGCTCGGCGTGCAACCTGCTCGCGCCGTAGCGCAGCGAGTTGCCTGACAGGTTGTTGAGAATACGGCGAATACTGATGGGATTGCAGGCCACTCTCACCGCCTCTTCCGGCAATTCGAGGTCAACCTCCAATCCCTGATCGGTCTGCATCAGCAGTACGTCGTGGATCAGCTGAGTCAGATCGATCTGCTGGGTATCCAGTCCCTCGTCCGGACGGATGTAGTCGATGAACTGATCTATGATGCCGTTGGACTCGTCGATGTCCGCGTTGATGCTCTCCTTGAGATACTCATCCCCGGACGACATCATTTCGGTCGCCAGCCGGATTCGGGTCAGCGGTGTGCGCAAGTCATGAGAGACCCCGGCCATCATCAGATTGCGCTCCTCAATCAAGCGCTTGATGGAGCTCGACATATGATTGAAGGTCCGGGTCAGCCGGCGTACCTCCCGCGACCCCTGTTCCCCCAGCGCATCGGGAAAGTTGCCGCGCGCCACGGCTACGGCGCCGGCCTCCAGATCCTCCAGCGGACGCACCAGCTGGCGGGCAAAACGCCAGGCAGCAAACAGGGTGACCACCAGCAGCACGCTCATGTAGAGGATCAGCGGCTCAATATCGTCATCTTCGATCTCGGTCAGCGGGATACGCACCCACACCTGATTGGCCTGCGGCGGCTGGATCCAGATGATGTAGTGATCCTGGATCTCGACCCGCACCTTGGTCTTGCCACCCAGTTCACGACTGATGCTCTCTTCCAGATAGGTATAGGGCTTGGAGTCGTTAAGCCCATGCTGTTCGGCCTCCGTCTGGGTGTAGAGGTCACTGCCG
This sequence comes from Aeromonas sp. D3, assembly GCF_027705025.1. Lineage (NCBI taxonomy): Bacteria > Pseudomonadati > Pseudomonadota > Gammaproteobacteria > Aeromonadales > Aeromonadaceae > Aeromonas > Aeromonas sp. D3. The sequence goes on from NZ_JAPDBE010000061.1 coordinate 16,596, forward strand.
GTCGCGACATAGACCAGCGCTTCGGCATCCTCGCTCAGCGCCAGCTGATTGCTTTCGACCGGGAAGATGAGCTTGACCTGATTGGCCAGCAGGTGGCTGATCTGCTTGACGGTGGGTGCCAGCAGATAGTTGTAGAAGGTGACATAGGAAACAAACTGATAGACCACCAGCACGGCGGCCAAAAACCAGAGCATGCGAGAGAACATGCTGCCCACTTTTTTCATTCGCCATCACCGTCCGGCACGAAGACGTAACCCAGGCCCCAGACGGTCTGCAGGTAACGAGGCTGGGCCGGGTCCTGCTCCAGCAGGCGGCGCAAGCGGGAGACCTGCACGTCTATGCTGCGCTCGGTCGCCGTGTACTCGCGCCCTCTGGCCAGATTCATCAACTTGTCGCGGGAGAGGGGCTCACGAGGGTGGCTGACCAGCACCTTGAGCACCGCAAATTCACCGCTGGTCAGGGCCACAGGCTCGCCATCACGGCTGAGCTCCCGGGTCGCCAGGTTGAGCTGATAGCTGCCGAAGGTCACCATCTTCTCGGCGGTCGAGGGCGCGCCTGGCAGTTCGACGGTATGCCGGCGCAGCACGGCACGGATCCGTGCCAGCAGCTCACGGGGGTTGAATGGCTTGGGCAGATAGTCATCAGCCCCCATCTCGAGCCCGACGATGCGGTCCACCTCATCCCCCTTGGCGGTCAGCATGAGCACCGGGATCTGGTTGCCGGCTTCACGAAGGCGACGACAGATAGAAAGCCCATCCTCCCCCGGCAGCATCAGATCAAGTACCATCAGGCTGAAGTTTTCACGGGTCAGCAGGCGGTCAGCCTGTTCGCCATTGGCGACGCCCCGAACAACGAATCCCTGTTCGGTCAGATAACGCTCCAGCAGGGAACGTAATTTCAAATCATCGTCGACGACCAGAACCTTGTATTGCTGACTCATTGCTTGCCTCTCCTCTCGATATGTTGCCAATACTAGAGCTCGAGGCCCCAACGGCAAAGCATAAATATGTTACCGGTTATTGCCCATGGCATCCCTTGATCCCTCTGCCGTCAGCACCTGTCGACCATGCTGCCCCCTGACGACGACGCAGTTTTTGCTCGACACAGAAATGGCAGCGACTAAGATCCGCCGAGCCATAAGAGGCTCATCAGCCCACATTGACGCAGGTACCTGAAATTCATGAAGACCAAGCTCATCACCCGCGAAGGCTACAACAAGCTGAAAGAAGAGCTCGATTTCCTGTGGCGCGAAGAGCGCCCCGAGACCACGCGCAAGGTGGCCTGGGCCGCCAGCCTTGGGGATCGCAGCGAGAATGCAGACTACCAGTACAACAAGAAGCGGCTGCGGGAGATCGACAGACGGGTGCGTTACCTGCGCAAATGCCTCGAGGAGCTGGGGATCGTCGATTATGCTCCCGCCCAGGAGGGCAAGGTGTTCTTCGGCGCCTGGGTCGAGGTGGAAAACGAAGAGGGTGACACCAAGCGCTTTCGCATCGTCGGTTATGACGAGATTTTTGGCCGCAAGGATTACATCTCCATCGACTCTCCCATGGCTCGGGCCCTGCTCAAGAAAGAGGTCGGGGATGAGGCCATAGTACCTACGCCAGTCGGTGACGCCTGCTGGTATATCAATGACATCAGCTATCCCAAATGACGTAGCCGGGGAGACTTGTCCTCCCCGCCATCCAGGTCAGCATAGTGCCCTTCCCTCCCGCCCATCTTCTCTTCCATGACGGGGAGCGGATCGCTCGGTCTCTTCCCTCACCCTTGGACTCAACGGCCATTTACGTCATTTCGCCAGGGTGGCATACAGTCGCGCGACCCCATATAGTGCTCACATTTGGCGCCTTATGGCGCAAACCGATCTCGGTGGCACTCTCGGTACACGCCATGATGCACATCCTCATGGTGTAGAGACGCGACCTGCTGGCAGGCAATATACCCAGCAGCAAGTCGACGCCACCCAGGCCAGTTGGATAGAAGCGACCACAGAGATCCCCGATGCACAGCCATGTAATAGAGAGACAGATTGCCGGTGAGCTGAATGCCCGTCCGGAACAAGTGCAGGCAGCCGTGCGCCTGCTGGATGAAGGCTCGACAGTGCCCTTTATCGCCCGTTACCGCAAAGAGGTGACTGGTGGCCTGGATGACAGCCAGCTACGCACCCTGGAGAGCCGCCTTGGTTATCTGCGCGAGCTGGAGGATCGGCGCCAGGTGATCATCCGCTCCATCGAGGAGCAAGGCAAACTCACCCCTGAGCTGACCCGCGAGCTGAATGGCGCCGACAGCAAGACCCGGCTGGAAGACCTCTATCTCCCTTACAAACCCAAGCGTCGCACCAAGGGACAGATGGCCATAGAGGCGGGGCTCGAGCCACTGGCGACCCTGCTGCTCACGGACCCGATGCGGGATCCAGAACAAGCCGCTGCCGGCTTCCTCAATTCCGAGCAAGGCATCACCGACAGCAAGACAGCCCTTGATGGAGCCCGCTACATACTGATGGAGCGCTTCGCCGAGCAGGCAGACCTGCTGGAGAAACTGCGGGACTATCTGTGGCACAACGCCACTCTGCGCGCTCGCGTGGTGGCAGGCAAAGAACAAGAAGGAGCCAAGTTCAAGGACTACTTCGAACATGACGAGCCGCTGCACAAGGCTCCCTCCCACCGGGTACTGGCCATGCTGCGCGGGCGCAATGAGGGGGTTCTCAATCTGGCGCTGGTCACAGGTGAAGACGAAGGCGCCAGCCCCTGTGAAGGCATCATAGCCCACCACCTCAAACTCAATCTGCAAAGCCGTCCGGCCGACAAGTGGCTGCAAGGTGTCGTGAGCTGGACATGGAAGATCAAGCTGTCGCTGCAAATGGAGACCGAGCTGATCGGCCGGATCCGCGAATCGGCAGAAGAGGAGGCGATCAAGGTATTCGCCATGAACCTCCAGGATCTGCTGATGGCAGCCCCGGCGGGCATGCGCTGTACAATGGGGCTGGATCCGGGCATCCGTACCGGGGTCAAGGTGGCCGTGGTCGATGCCACCGGCAAGCTGGTCGATCACGCCACCATCTACCCGTTCGAGCCGAAGAAACAGGTCGATCAGAGCCTCAAAACCCTTAGCGACCTGTGCCAGAAGCACAAGGTGGAGCTCATCAGCATCGGCAACGGCACCGCCTCGCGGGAAACCGATCGGCTGGTGAGCGAACTATTCGAGCGCTACCCCGCTGCCAAGGCGCAAAAGGTTGTGATCAGCGAGGCGGGCGCCTCTGTCTACTCCGCCTCCGAGCTTGCCTCCCAAGAGTTCCCGGATCTGGATGTCTCTATCCGTGGCGCCGTCTCCATCGCCCGCCGCCTGCAGGATCCCCTGGCCGAGCTGGTCAAGATCGATCCCAAGAGTATCGGTGTGGGCCAGTACCAGCACGATGTAGGCCAGAGCCAGCTTGCACGGCGGCTGGATGCCGTGGTCGAGGATTGCGTGAACGCAGTTGGGGTGGATGTGAATACCGCCTCGGTTGCTCTGCTGAATCGGGTCTCCGGTCTCTCCCAGACACTAGCCCAGAATATCGTCGCCTATCGGGACGAGCACGGCGCCTTCCAGAGCCGCCAGCAGTTGCTGAAGGTGAGCCGGCTCGGTCCCAAGGCATTCGAGCAGTGTGCCGGCTTCCTGCGTATTCGTGGGGGCAGCAATCCTCTCGACAGCTCGGCGGTGCACCCGGAATCCTACCCTGTGGTTGAAAGGATCCTGGCGCAACTCCAGCAGCAAGTTGAAAGCCTGCTCGGCAGCGGCAGCCTGCTGCGCAGCCTGAAGCCGGCTGACTATACGGATGAGCAGTTCGGCGTGCCCACTGTCACCGACATCATAGGCGAGCTGGACAAGCCGGGCCGCGACCCGCGCCCCGAGTTCAAGACCGCCACCTTCAAGGATGGGGTAGAGAAGATAAGCGACCTGGTGCCAGAGATGATATTGGAAGGGGTGGTCACCAACGTCACCAACTTCGGCGCCTTCGTCGATATCGGTGTCCATCAGGATGGGCTTGTCCACATCTCCTCCCTGACCGATCGCTTCGTGAAGGACCCTCGCGAGGTGGTCAAGGCGGGGGACATAGTGAGGGTCAAGGTGCTGGAGGTCGATGCCCCGCGCAAGCGGATCAGCCTGACCATGCGGCTGGACGAAAAAGCCGGACAACCGGCCCGCAAGCCTGCCGAGCCACGCAACGCTGGCAGTGCCAAACCCAGAAACGAGCCCCGTCAGGCAGCGCCCATGGGGGGCGCCATGGGCAGTGCGTTCGCTGCTGCTCTCTCCAAAACCAAGAAATGAAAAAAGCCCCGCGAGGGTAATGCCAGTCAGTTAAGCCTGACTGGCATTGTTTTTATTGGCTTTTTTTACACTGTATTTCTGTGGCCTTGGC
>NZ_JAPDBE010000062.1:0-19918 GCF_027705025.1 Aeromonas sp. D3
CGTTGAGGAGGCGCATATTACGCTCCTCACTTCGAAAGTCAAGCGGTTGTTTTCGCTTTTCTTTCGGCGCCGGCTTCGCAAGGAAGCTGGCTCATCAGTTCGGCGTGTTCCGCCGTGCTGGTAGGGGCGCATTATAGGGAGCCGCGCCGGGATGACAAGGGCAAAACTGCAAAAAATGGCATTTTTTGTGATTTTGCGGTTCAACCGTTGTTTTATTAAACAAAAGCCCCGCATCAACGAGGCTCCTTCGGGCAATAAACCCTGTATTCACATCAGGTTGCTATCTTTTTGACCAGAATTCCCGGGCAAAACTGCGCACCTTTTCCCAATCGGTAAATTCGAGATCCTTGCTGGTATCCGTGCTACCACCTGTCATCTTCATGATCAGCTGAATGATACGGGTCTGCCACCAGTTATAACGGGAATACTGAAGCGCACCGGCAAACACTCCCAGGGTCTTGGGTTTCCAGGGAGAGAGGCGCAGGAACTTCTTCATATAGGCATTGGTCTGCGGCGTTTGTTTCTCCGGCTTGCGCGCGGTCAGATTGACGCAGAAGAAGGCAGCGTTGGCCACCTCCAGCTGCTCCTGATGAGCGTGGATAAAGCTGAGCAAGCTGGGATGAAAATTACCATAACGAATAGATGCGCCGATCAGCACCTTCTTGTACTTGCTGAGGTTGCACATGGGCAGGGTATGCAGATCATGCATCACCACCTCGCATCCCGGCATCTCCTCCAGCATGACATCTATGATTTTGCGGGTTTGGCCGTCCCGAGAGGAATAAAGCACCAGAATCTTGTCCATAACAACCTCAACTACGCCAGAATGCGGGGGTAAACAGTACCAGAAGCGTGAAAATTTCCAATCGACCAAACAACATGGCCAGGATCAGTATCCATTTCGCTGCGGCGCTGGTACCGGCAAAGTTGGAGGCCACATCCCCCAGACCCGGTCCCACGTTGGTCAACGTCGCCGCCACAGCAGAGAAAGCGGTCACCTCATTCATCCCGGTGGCGATCAGTGCCAGCATGAACAGCACAAACAGAATAATGTAAGTGGCGAAGAAACCCCATACTGCCTCGACGATACGATCCGACACCGCCTTGCGGCCCAGCTTGAGGGTATAGACGGCGCGCGGATGCACCAGCCGCTTCAACTCCCGCACCCCCTGCATGAACAGGATCATGAAGCGCATCACCTTGATGCCCCCTCCGGTACTGCCGGCGCAACAACCAATAAAGGAAGAGAACATCAGCATCATGGGCAGGATAGAGGGCCAATCCGCATAACTGGTGGTGCTGTAACCCGTGGTAGTGCCGAGCGATACCGATTGAAACAGGGCGTGGTTGAGGGTCTCCTGCCAATGTTCATAGTGGTTGTGATGCAGCAGTACGGCCGCGCAGAACAAAAACAGGAACAGCTGGATACCGAGGAACACTTTTACTTCAGGATCGCGCAGATAGCTCAGCAAGCGCACCGGCGTATGGGTAAACACCATGAAATGCAGGCCGAAGTTGATGCTGCCGATCAGCAGGAAGCACACTGTGATGAGGTTTATCGCCGGACTGTTAAAGAAGCCGATACTGTCGTCGTGGGTGGAGAAACCGCCGATGGAGAGGCTGGAAAAGGAGTGGCAGATAGCGTCAAACAGCGACATCCCCGCCAGCCAGTAAGCAAGGGCGCAGAGCATGGTCAGCAACAGATAGATGAACCAGAGCGCCTTGGCAGTCTCGGCAATGCGTGGCGTCACCTTGGTATCCTTGACCGGCCCCGGGATCTCGGCACGATAAAGCTGCATGCCACCGATGCCGAGCAGCGGCAAGATGGCGACTGCCAGCACTATGATCCCCATCCCCCCCAGCCACTGCAGCAACTGACGATAGAACAGGAAGGCCTTGGGCAGGTTATCCAGCCCGGTCAGCACGGTTGCTCCCGTGGTGGTCAGGCCGGAGAAAGATTCGAAAAAGGCCTCCGAGACCGACATACCGGGGACGTCGCCAATAATGAACGGGACTGCGCCCACACTGCCCAGCACAGTCCAGAACAAGACGACGATGAGGAAGCCCTCTTTCGATCTGAGTTCCTTCTTGTGGTGGCGGTTGGGGAACCAGAGCAGCACGCCAAGCAGAAGCGCGATAAAAAAGGAGCTGACGAACTCGGCACCACCACCATCCCGATAACCAAACGCAACCATGGCGGGCAACAACATGGTCGAGCTGAACAGCGCAACCAGCAGGCCAACGATGCGAATAATGCTCAGAATGTGCATTCCGGCTCCCTCTTCAGGCTAAAAGAGCGATGGATTCTAGCCATCTAAGGAGCGAAGGGATACCCGTCCATGGGTTCGGTCGGTCAATTCCCGATCAACCTGGGACCAAACAGAGGATTCCCACGCGACCTGCAAAGTGACACGAACACCATAATCGGCATCCAGTACCTGACCGTGATGACTGCTGAGCAGCGCCTCTACCGCGCCCATGTCGGTGTAATCACACTGGATGAGAGAAGGGGTTTGCTGATGCCTGACCTGAGTCTCGAGTCGCTTGAGGGCTGCACCGACACCGCCACCATAGGCCTTGACCAGACCGCCGGTACCCAGCAGCACGCCACCGTAGTAGCGCACCACAACGGCGGCTATCTCACCCAGCCCGGATCCCATCAGCTGGGCCAGCATAGGCTTGCCAGCAGTCCCCGATGGCTCCCCATCATCGCTGAAGCCATAAGCCTGACTATCTTGCGGCGCCCCGGCAACAAAAGCCCAGCAGTGATGCCGGGCCCCGGGGTGCAACTGCTTTATCTCGTTTACCCACACCTTGGCCGCCTCGACCGTCGGTGTATGGGCAATAAACGTGATGAAGCGGCTCTTCTTGATCTCTTCACTCAGCTCCAGCGGCAAGGCAGGGATGGAATAGCCAGCCGCCATCAGAGACCCGCTTGTCTCGTCATATTCTCCACCCCGTTGGCATGCAGCACTATGTTGTCCTCGATGCGGATGCCGCCGAACGGACGCAGCACTTCCACCTTGTTCCAGTTGACCCGTTTGCCCTGCTCACTCTGACGCAGTGGCTCCAGCAGACTGTCGATGAAGTAGAGACCCGGCTCTATGGTAAACACCTGGCCCACCTCCATCACCCGGGTACAACGCAGGTAGGGGAACTGTTCGGGGGCAGACAGGTGCGTACCGCGCTCATCCTGCATGAAACCGCCCGCGTCGTGGACTTGCAGGCCAAGGAAGTGACCCAGGCCGTGGGGGAAGAAGACATTGGTCACGCCGGTGTGGATCATCTCATCCACTGACATGTCCACCAGCTCCACGGACTGCAGCAGTCGCGCCAGCTTGTGGTGCATCTGCAGATGCAGCTCGCTGTAACGCCGACCCGGCTTGATCTCCTCGATAATCTCCTGCTGTTGTGAGTCCAGCGTCGCAATCAGATCGGCAAACTCGCCCCTGCGCCAGGCCCAGGTGCGGGTAATGTCGGAGGCATAACCGTGAAAGTCCACCCCTGCATCGATGAGGAAGGAGTAACGTTCCGCATCCGGCACACGCAGGGCGGAAAGATGGGTGTAGTGGAGGATGGCTGCATTGCGGTTGATGGCAACGATATTGCCGTAAGGCGCGTCATTGGCCCCTTGGCCAACGGCTTTCATATAAGCCAGGTTGATCTCGAACTCGCTCGCCCCCGCCATGAAGGAGTCCTTGGCCGCGATGTGGCCACGCACACCGATGCGATTCGCTTCGCGCAGGCACTCCAGCTCGTAGGGGGTCTTGTAGGCGCGGTGATAGTGCAGATAGTTGAGCACGGCTTCCGGGTTGGGCTGACCCAGCCCCAGCAGCTCGGCCACTTCCAGATGACCGCCCAGATAAGCCCACTCCTGCTTGCTGGCAGGCAGGTGATCGGCGATCTGCTCCGGCCTCGTCAGGAAGCGGATGTCGAAGAAGTCGACCCAGAAGGCATTGGGCAGCTCTGCCACCTTGTGCCAGAAATCCACCGGCCGGTAGAACAGCAACACCGGTTTGCTCACACCATCCACCAGCAACCAGCAGTGGGGATTGTCCAGCACCGGCAGCCAGGCCTTGAAGTGCGGATTCACCTTGAAGGGATAATCCTGATCGTCGAGGAAGATACGGTGAGTCTGGCCGGAGTGGATGGCCAGGCCGCTGAGCCCCTGCTGTTGCAGTATGTCGCGGGTGCGATGCTGCAAGGTATCGAGGTGCTGGGCAAAAAGTTGGCTGTAGCTGCTCATGGCGTCCTGCTCCGGGAGAAATGTGATTTCAGCATAACATCAAGCGAATCAAGGCTCGAACCGTCAAGCTATCGCTTCGTGAGGTAACGCATACGTTACAAAGCTTTTGTTATGAAACAAAAACCAATCATTAACAAATAAAAAACAATTCAATACACTGCCGGTAGATACATGCAGTCAGGGACTACTCATGCACAATCTTTGCCTGTGGCAACCGGATCAGGACAGGATTCAACAATCCAATCTCCAGCAGTTTATGGGCGAGGTCAACCGCTTCCACGGCCTGCAACTGCACAGCTATGCCCAGCTCTATCAGTGGTCGGTGGAAAAGACCACCCGCTTCTGGCCTCTGGTGTGGCAGCACTGCGGTGTCAAAGGGGAACTCGGCGACATAGTGGCAGAGAACCGCCAGGATATGCAGCGCACCCGCTGGTTCCCCGATAGCCGACTCAACTTCGCCGAAAACCTGCTGCGCCGCCAGGATGAGAGTCCGGCCATTATCTCCCGCATCGAAGGCAGCCCAAGCCGCACCATGAGCTGGCGTGAACTGGCGGATCAGGTGGCCCGGCTGGCCCAGTGGCTGCGCAGCCAGGGGATAGGTCGGGGCGACGTGGTCGCCGCCTACCTGCCCAATATCCCGGAAACCGTGGTGGCCATGCTGGCAACCACCAGCCTGGGCGCTATCTGGACCTCCACCAGCCCCGACTTTGGCGAGGCCAGCGTGGTGGAGCGCTTCGGCCAGACTCGGCCCAGGGTAATGTTTGCGGTGGACGGCTATCGCTACAACGGCAAGGCCATCGACATCCAGGCCAAGGTGGCCGGCGTGGTCAGCCAGATCGACAGCATAGAGCAGACGGTGATGATCCCCCTGCTCGGCAATCCCCTGCAACTGGGCCACGACTGGCAGCAAGTGCTGGCCAGCCAGCCGGACGCCGTCCTTCGCTTCGACCCCATGGGCTTCAACGATCCGCTCTACATCCTCTATTCGTCCGGCACCACCGGCAAGCCCAAATGCATCGTGCACGGTATCGGCGGCACCCTGCTGCAACATCTGAAAGAGCACCAGCTGCACTGCGACATCAAGCCGGGGGAGCGGGTGTTCTACTTCACTACCTGCGGCTGGATGATGTGGAACTGGCTGGTGAGCGCGCTCGCCTCCGGCGCCACTCTGGTGCTCTACGACGGCTCCCCCTTCTACCCGGACGGCAATGTGCTGTGGGATCTGGCCCGCGACGAGCAGGTCAGCTTGTTCGGCACCTCGGCCAAATACCTGGATGCGCTGCACAAGCAGGGCTATGCCCCGATCAAGACCCACCAGCTGCCACAGCTACGGCTCATCTGCAGCACCGGCTCCGTGCTGTCGCCGGAGGGATTCGACTACGTCTATCAGCAGATCAAGCAGGATGTGCAACTCAGCTCCATCTCAGGCGGCACCGACATCTGCTCCTGCTTCGTCATCGGCAACCCCATCAGCCCCGTTTACCGTGGCGAGAGCCAAGGACGCGGGCTAGGCCTCGCGGTGCAGGTGTTCAACGAGGCAGGCCAGCCGGTGCAGGGCGAGAAGGGGGAACTGGTCTGCACCAAGCCCTTCCCGGCCCAACCCATCGGTTTTTGGGGGGACGACAGCGGCGACAAATACCACGCCGCCTACTTCGAACGGTTCGACAACATCTGGTGCCACGGCGACTGGATCGAGCTGACCGACACCGGCGGCATCCTCTTCTATGGCCGCTCCGATGCCACTCTCAATCCGGGGGGCGTGCGCATCGGCACCAGCGAGATATACCGCTACGTGGAGCAGCTGGACGAGGTGGAAGAGAGCATAGTCATAGGCCAGCAGTGGCAGCAGGACGAACGGGTAGTGTTGTTCGTCAAGCTCAAGCCCGGCATCAAGCTGGACGAGCCCCTGCGCGAGCGCATCCGCCAGCAAGTAAGGCAGCACTGCACGGCCCGCCACGTACCCGCCCGTATCCTGCAGGTGGATGCGATCCCCCGCACCAAGTCCGGCAAGATAGTGGAGCTGGCAGTGCGGGAAGTGGTGCACAACAGACCCGTCAACAATACTCATGCCCTCGCCGATCCCGACGTGCTGAGCCAGTATCGGGATAGGCCTGAACTAGCCAGCTGACAAGGTTCAAGATTAATAAAGGCGTCATCAGACGCCTTTATTTTGACTGTTAACCTGAGGCGAGCTTTTACTCGAAACCTGTTAAACAAATGTTTTAAATAGGTGTTGAAATTGTCTTCTTTTGGATCAATAGTGAGCCTCGCCCCCTGCTGGGGATAAAGGAGCAACACCCCCCACCGAGTGGGAACAAGGAGACACTCTCATGATCTACCAAGGCGAAACCCTGTCGGTCAGCTACCTCGAAAACGGCATTGCCGAACTGAGGTTTGATGCCCCGGGTTCAGTCAACAAGCTGGATCGCGCTACCCTGCTCTCACTGAGCGAAGCGATCGCCGCATTACAGCAACAAGCCGATTTGAAGGGTCTGATCCTCACCTCCGGCAAAGACGCCTTTATCGTCGGTGCCGACATTACCGAATTCCTAGAACTGTTCGATCTGCCGCAAGAAGATCTGCTCGGCTGGCTGAAAAAGGCCAACGACATCTTCAGCGCCATCGAAGATCTGCCGGTGCCGACCCTCTCTGCCATCAAGGGCCACGCCCTGGGCGGCGGCTGCGAGACCATACTCTCTACCGATTTTCGTCTGGCCGACACCAGCGCCAAGATCGGCCTGCCGGAAACCAAACTCGGCATCATGCCAGGCTTTGGCGGCACGGTTCGTCTGCCGCGCCTGATCGGTGCCGACAACGCGCTGGAGTGGATCACCACAGGCAAGGATTACCGTGCCGATGACGCCCTCAAGGTGGGTGCCGTCGATGCCGTGGTCGCGCCAGAGGCACTGCACAGCGCCGCCGTGCAGATGATGAAAGATGCCATCGCTGGCAAGCTGAACTGGCAGAGTCGTCGCGCCGCCAAGAAGGCCCCGCTGCGTCTCTCCAAGCTGGAAGCCATGATGAGCTTCAGCACCGCCGCCGGCATGGTTGCCGCCGTGGCGGGCAAGCACTATCCGGCCCCCATGACAGCGGTGAAAACCGTCGAAGCCGCCGCCGGTATGAGCCGTGACGAGGCCTTGGTGGTCGAGGCACAAGGCTTTATCAAGCTGGCCAAGACCGACGTCGCCAAGGCGCTGGTCGGCATCTTCCTCAATGATCAGCACATCAAGGCGCTGGCCAAGAAGGCCGCCAAGCAGGCTGCTAAGGCCACTAGCCACGCCGCCGTGCTGGGCGCCGGCATCATGGGTGGCGGCATCGCCTACCAGTCTGCCAGCAAGGGCATTCCGGCTGTGATGAAGGACATCAACGAGAAAGCGCTGGCGCTGGGCATGGGTGAAGCCACCAAGCTGCTCAACGGCCAGCTCGAGAAGGGCCGCATCGATGGCATCAAGATGGGCCAGGTGCTCTCCGCCATTACCCCGACCCTGAGCTATGACAACGTCAAGCACGTGGATCTGGTGGTCGAAGCCGTGGTCGAGAACCCCAAGGTGAAGGCCGCCGTGCTGGGCGAAGTGGAAGGCATTATCGGTGACGACGCCGTGCTCGCCAGCAACACCTCCACCATCCCCATCTCCCTGCTGGCCCAGGGGCTGAAACGTCCGCAGAACTTCTGCGGCATGCACTTCTTCAACCCGGTGCACCGCATGCCACTGGTGGAGATCATCCGCGGCGAGCAGACCTCCGATGAAACCATCAACCGCGTGGTGGCCTATGCCGCCGCCATGGGCAAGTCACCGGTGGTGGTCAACGACTGCCCGGGCTTCTTCGTCAACCGGGTACTCTTCCCCTACTTCTTCGGCTTCAACAAGCTGGTCGCCGATGGCGCCGACTTTGCCGTCGTCGACAAGGTGATGGAGAAGGAGTTTGGCTGGCCCATGGGCCCCGCCTATCTGCTGGACGTGGTCGGCATCGACACAGGTCACCATGCCGGTGACGTCATGGCGCAGGGCTTCCCGGCTCGCATGAGCAAGGAAGGCCGTACCGCCATCGATGTGATGTACGACGCCAGCCGCTTCGGTCAGAAGAATGGCAAGGGCTTCTACGCCTACGAGCAGGACAAGAAGGGCAAGCCGAAGAAGGTGGCCGATGTGGCCGCTTACGAGCTGCTGGCCCCCATTGCCAAGCCGAAACAGGATTTCGACAAGGAAGCCATCATAGCCCGCATGATGATCCCCATGATCAACGAGGTGGTGCTCTGCCTGGAAGAGGCCATAGTCGCCACGCCGGCCGAGGCCGACATAGCGCTGGTCTATGGTCTGGGCCTCCCTCCCTTCCGTGGTGGCGTGTTCCGCTATCTGGACACCATTGGTCTGGATCGTTACGTGGCCATGGCCGACCAGTATGCCGACTTGGGCCCGCTCTACCGTGTCAGCGACCGCTTGCGCGAGATGGCCGCCCAGGGCAAAACCTTCTACTGATTGCGGAAAGGAGATCCATTCATGAAAGACGTAGTCATTGTCGACTGTATCCGGACCCCCATGGGCCGGTCCAAGGGCGGCGCCTTCCGCAACGTGCGTGCAGAAGATCTGTCCGCGCACCTGATGAGCTCCATCCTGCTGCGCAACCCCAACCTCGACCCGAACGAGATCGAGGACATCTACTGGGGCTGCGTGCAACAGACCCTGGAGCAGGGTTTCAACATAGCCCGTAACGCCGCCCTGCTGGCGGGGATCCCCAAGCAGGTAGGTGCTGTCACCGTCAACCGGCTGTGTGGCTCCTCCATGCAGGCGCTGCATGACGCTTCCCGCGCCATTCAGGTGGGTGATGGGGACATCTTCATCATCGGCGGTGTCGAGCACATGGGCCATGTGCCCATGAGCCACGGAGTCGACTTCCACCCCGGCATGGCCAAGTCGGTGGCCAAGGCCTCCGGCATGATGGGGCTGACCGCCGAGATGCTGGGCAAGCTGCACGGTATCAGCCGCCAGCAGCAGGACGAGTTTGCCGCCCGCTCCCACCGCCGCGCCTATGCCGCGACCGTGGAAGGGCGCTTTGCCAGAGAGATCGTCGGTCTGGAAGGGCATGACGCCAGCGGCGCCCGCTTCTTCTACGACTACGACGAGGTGATCCGCCCGGAGACCACGGTCGAAACCCTGAGCCAGCTGCGCCCTGTGTTCGACCCGGCCAACGGCACAGTCACCGCCGGTACCTCCTCGGCTCTGTCCGACGGCGCCTCCGCCATGCTGGTGATGAGCGCGGATCGGGCCAAGGCGCTGGGGCTGACTCCGCGCGTCAGGGTGCGCTCCATGGCAGTGGCCGGTTGCGATGCCGCCATCATGGGTTATGGCCCTGTGCCTGCTACCCAGAAGGCGCTCAAGCGTGCCGGTCTGACCATAGGCGATATCGATCTGGTCGAGCTGAACGAGGCGTTCGCCGCCCAGTCACTGCCTTGCGTCAAGGATCTGGGACTGCTGGACGTGGCGGAAGAGAAGGTCAACCTGAACGGTGGTGCCATCGCTCTGGGTCACCCGCTGGGATGCTCCGGCTCCCGCATCTCCACCACACTGATCCATCTGATGGAGGAGAAGGATGCCAATCTGGGTCTTGCCACCATGTGCATCGGTCTGGGCCAGGGCATAGCCACAGTGTTCGAACGGGTGTGATGTCAACGGCTCGCCCTCACTGCGACAGTGAGGGCGAGCCAGAATTGTCTTTTTTGGGGTCGGCCTTGCCGGCCCGTCATCGAGTCTGTCGAGATCGCCACACGGGGTGATCTCCTGTCGTCGGAATCTGCGCGTTGGCCGCCCCGTTTGGGTCGGCCTTTTTTATTTAGAGAGCGCTATATGGGAGGATATTGCCCATAACCTCACATTAGATGGGGGGCTTGCTTGCTTTTTGCTCCCCCGACAGGTTCAATCTGCACAAAAAAATGGGTGGATGCACATACATATGTCAACGAGCAAACAACTGCTGATCGTCGACGACGACCAAGAGATCCGCGAGCTGCTCAATGAATACCTGACCAGGGCCGGTTTCCAGGTATTGACGGCGGCGGAAGGCAACGAGATGCGCCAGCAGCTCGCCCTGCACAGCCCGGACCTGATTATTCTCGATATCATGATGCCCGGCGACGACGGCTTTACCCTGTGCCAACAGATCCGTCGCGACTCCCAGGTACCCATCATAATGCTGACCGCCGCCTCCGATGAGGCAGACAGGGTGATCGGCCTCGAACTCGGCGCCGACGACTACATCGCCAAGCCGTTCAGCCCGCGCGAGCTGCAGGCTCGCATCAAGGCCTTGCTGCGCCGCGCCGAATTCCGCCAGCCGGAAAAAGAAAAAGAACCGAGCCGCCGCCTGCGTTTTGCCGAATGGACCCTGGACACCCTGAGCCACCAGCTGACCCACGACGATGGCAGCTTGCTGGATCTCTCCGGCAGTGACGCCCTGCTGCTCGGCATGTTCCTGCAGCAACCCGGCGTGGTGCTGGACAGGGACACCATCTCCGATGCCACCCGGGGCCGCGAGAGCCTGCCGATGGAGCGCGGCATCGACGTGCAGATCAGCCGTCTGCGCCAGAAACTGGGTGACAACGGCAAGAGCCCGCGCATCATCAAGACCATACGCGGCAGTGGCTATATGCTGATTGCCGAAGTACACGAGATCCCGTGAAGGGTAAAAAGGTAGCAACGGCATGCTGATCGACAAAAGGCACGAGATCCCATGAGGAGTGGCTGGTTCTGGCGGGTGCTGGTCCCCCGCTCCCTGCTGTCGCGGATGCTGCTGTTGCTGCTGCTCGCCATCCTGCTCTCCCAGACCATACTCACCGGCATCTGGATGCAGCAGATCCAGAAGCGGGAGCTGGAGGGCATGCTCAGCACCACCCGCAACCTGGCGCTGTCGGCCGCCTCCACCGTCAACTTCTTCAAATCCCTGCCCCTGCAGTACCGCCATATCGCGCTGGATCAGCTGCGCAATATGGGGGGGAGCCGCTTCTTCGTGTCACTCAACGAGGAAGAGATCCACATCAGCGCCATCCCCGACAGCGAGCGCAAGACGCTGGTGCTGAAAGAGGTGCAGGGGGTGCTGGTCCGCAAGCTCTCGGACGCCATGGCCATCAAGGTGGATTTCTCCCGACCCGAGGACCTGCACGTCTTCAACAACGACACCCTGCTGGCGGATCTGCCCTCCTCCTGGGCCCGCTATACCCTGTCGCTGGAACCGCTCAATCCGCCCGTGCTGGTGACCCAGATCGAGATAGAACCCGGCGAGTGGCTCTACCTGGCAGCCCTGCTGCCCGCCCCATACATGACCCTCGACGATACAGTGATGCCGAGCAACCAGGTGCGTTTCATCGCCCTGATGACGGTGTTTCTCTGCTTCTTCACCTTCCTGCTGGTGCGCTGGCAGACCCGCCCGCTGCGTCGGCTCGCCAAGGCGGCGGTCAACCTGGGCAAGGATATAGACCAGCCATCCCTCAAAGAGGAAGGGGCATCGGAAATCGTGGCGGCGACCCGCGCCTTCAACATCATGCAGCACCGCATCCGCCGTTATATCGATGATAGAGAACGACTGTTCAGCTCCATTTCCCACGATCTCAAGACCCCTATAACCCGGCTGCGGCTGAGAGTCGAACTGCTCGACGACGAGGTGCAGATCGGCAAGTTCAACAAGGATCTGGACGAGCTGGAGCTGATGGTCAAAGGGGCGCTGCAGACGGTGAAAGACACCGACATCCACGAGAACATAGAGCAGCTGGACATAGACGCCATGCTGGAGCAGATGGCCGAGTCCATGAACCTGCATGACGAACGGCTGACCATAGAGGGCCACTGCAAGCAGCTCTACCGTGGCAAGCCGCTGGCGCTCAAGCGCTGCATCGGCAACCTGGTGGACAACGGCATCAAATACGGCCAGAAGGTGCGCATCATCATCATGGACGACGAGGAGATGCTGATCCTCTTCATCATGGATGAGGGCCCCGGCCTGCCGGACGATCAGTTCGAGCGCATCTTCGAGCCCTACTACCGGCTCAGCACGGATCTGGCCGGTACCGGCCTTGGTCTGGGCATAGCCCGCAACATAGCCCACGCCCACGGCGGCGATCTGGTGCTGGAAAATCGCCCGCAGGGCGGCCTGCAGGCCACCCTCTCCCTACCAAGGCAGTAACCTTATGAAGTGGTTATCTTTTTCTGTCATCGCCCTGATCTCTTCGCCCGTTGCCGCCTCCCAGCGTGTCGGGGTGCTGCACGGGTGGCGTGCGGTCGGCACCGACCACTCTCCTTCACTCAAGGCTGTCACAGTATGAAGTTGTTCCCGTTTGCCATTGTCGCCCTGCTCTCCCTGCCTGTAGGCGCCTCCCAGGTGGAGGTGCTGCACTGGTGGACTTCCGGTGGCGAGGCCAAGGCGGTGGAGGTGCTCAAGTCCGAGTGGACCGAGCAGGGCAACCAGTGGAACGATTTCGCGGTGCAGGGCGGCGGCGGCAAGAGCGCCATGACGGTACTCAAGAGCCGGGCGCTGGCGGCCAACCCGCCGGAAGCGGCACACCTCAAGGGCTACGAGTTGCGGGAGTGGGCCGGACTCGGCTTTCTGCGCGACCTCACCCCCATGGCCGAACACCTCGGCTGGTATCCGCAGCTACCGGCCATGGTGCGCGAAACCCTCAGCCAGAATGGTGCCCTGATGGCGGTGCCCACCGGTATTCACCGCGTCAACTGGCTCTGGCTCAACCGCAAGGTGTTCGACAAGCTGGAGCTGACCCCGCCCACCGACTGGAACCAGTTCGTGGTGGTGGCAGAGCAGCTCAAGGCACAGAACATCACACCGCTCGCCATCGGCAACGAACCCTGGCAGCTGGCGGTGCTGTTCGAAACGGTGGCGCTGGGGGAGGGAGGCAAGGATTTCTATCGCAAGGCCTTCGTCGAACTGGACGGCGCGACCCTGACCGGCCCCGACATGGTACGGGTGCTGACCCGCTTCCAGCAGTTGCGCGCCTACGTACCCAAGAGCTTCGTCGGTTTGAAGTGGCATCAAGCGACCACCCAGCTGGAAACCGGCGAAGCCGCCATGCAGCTGATGGGGGACTGGGTGAAGGGGGAGCTGAGCGTGAGCAACTACAGGCCCGGGGAAGACATAGAGTGTCTGCCCAGCCCGGGCAGCGACGGTCTGTTCAGCTATAACCTGGACTCCATCGCCATGTTCAAGCAGCGGGATCCCGCCCAGTTGCAGGCACAGGGTGAACTGGCCCAGCTGCTGATGACGCCGAAATTCCAGCAGGAGTTCAACCGGGTGAAGGGCTCGATCCCCGCCCTCACCAAGCCGGACATGAGCAAGTTCGATCGCTGCGCCCTGCGCTCCTATCAGGATTTCCTGCTGGCGGAGCGAGAGGGCAATCTGCTGCCCAGCATGGCGGAAGGGATGGCAACGCCGACCAACATGCGCCAGGCGATCATGGATGTGCTGAGCAACTTCTTCAACGATCCCAATGCCAATCCGCAGCAGACGGCGTTGCATCTGGAGCGGGCCATGCGCTCGACCCGCTAGTCCCTTTCTCGACAGCCAGAAACAACAAAGGCGGATGGTGATCCGCCTTTGTCATTGTGGGAAAAGCTGACTGTTCAAGGATTGTCGTTCTCGTCCTCATCTTCGTCGTAGTAATCGCTGAGCTCGATCCAGAGCCCCAGCCCTATCATCACCATGGCACCGAACCAGGTGCCGGTATTACCGATCGGGCTGCCCATCACTATCATGGCGAAAGCCAAGAACCCCATGCCTGCGTAGGCTTGCAATCTGCCGTAGGAGACCTGCATATTCACACCTCCTTGTTGAATATGATTCAATTTTTATATTACTCATAAGGCGAGATGTGGGTAGGGCCAGATCACACTTTGGTTACATATGCTGCATTAAGGCCTCATTGTTTGATTATTTTTTCGCCTTGAGTATCATTGGCAGCTGAATAGGTTGAAGGTTGATTATTGATGAGTGCTTTATTCTGCGACGCAACCCATGAATTGGATGCGATCGGGCTTCGTTGCCCGGAACCCGTGATGATGGTGCGTAAAAAAGTGCGCTTGATGGCCCAGGGCGAGACTCTGCTGGTCAGCGCCGACGATCCCTCAACCACTCGCGACATCCCCAGTTTCTGCCGTTTTATGGATCACACCCTGGTCGCCAGCGAGACAGAGCAGGCCCCCTACCGCTATCTGATCCGCAAGGGTCAATAAGCCCAGTTTCGGAGCAAACATGACAGCCATTACCCGAATCGGTACCACCCAGCGTTGGTCAGACGTGGTCATCCACAACGGCACCCTCTACGTGGTGGAAGTGCCCGCCACGGACGACGCCGACATTCACCAGCAAACCCGCGAAGTGCTGACCAGCCTGCAGCGCCTGCTGGAAACCAACGGCTCCGGGGTCGACAAGATCCTGATGGCCAACATCTATCTGAAGGACATCGCGGATATCGCCGCCTTCAACGAACAGTGGGATGCCTGGATCCCGGCTGGCACGGCACCGGTACGCGCCTGCGTACAAGCCCGCCTTGCCCATGAAGGCTACAAGGTGGAAGTGCAGCTGACTGCGGCCGTTTAAGTCCGCAACACCGGATAGCAAAAGGCCCCGCCATCACTGGCGGGGCCTTTTCGTTACCACAAACTGGGACAACTTACGCGGTCGGGATCAGGGTGATGGTCACCCGGCGGTTCTGAGCCTTGCCAGCGGCAGTGCTGTTGGTGGCAACCGGCTGATCCGGGCCCACACCCTGGGTGGAGATACGGCTACCCGTTACCCCATGGCCGATCAGCTGGGCGGCTACGGCATCGGCACGCTGGGCGGAGAGCTTCATGTTCAGATCGCGAGAGCCTGTGCTGTCGGTGTGACCGACCACGTTCAGGCGGGTCTTGTCGAACTCGGCAACCACCATGGCAACGCCGGACAGGGTATTGGCACCGGCCGCTTTCAGCTGGGCGCTGGAGCTATCGAAAGTGACGTTGTTCGGCATATTGAGGATCAGCTCGTCGCCATTGCGGGTCACGCTGACGCCAGTGCCCTGCAGCTTCTCGCGCAGCTTGGCTTCCTGCACGTCCATGTAGTAACCGATACCGCCACCCAGGGCGGCGCCGGCGGCCACGCCAGTCAGAATACCCTTCTTGCGATCCCCCTTGCTGGAGGAGAGCGCCCCCACGGCGGCGCCCGTCGCAGCGCCGGCCAGCGCACCCCAGGCGGCCTTGCCAGTCTGCTGTTCGCCAGTATAGGGATTGGTAGTACAGCCACTCAGGGCAATGGTCAGTGCCAGGGCTGGCACCAGTATCTTGGCTCGCATGAAAAAACCTCTATGAATACAGTCCGGCACCATGCCGGGGGCAGGATTGTAACGCGCCATCACGCCATTGTCTGACGCAGGTCTGAACGGCTGGCGAGAGTGAGCATTTTTTGCGCACCAGCGGCGCTTGGCGGGCCAAATTCGGCTACAAATGCAGCCGAATTTGTCGCAAGGAAGAGGATGGCCGACCCCCCCAGGCCATTCGGCGTGACCGATAGCCTATTGGCGGGAGTCTGACGCTGACGATAAGCAGCCTCAGGCGGGCTGCTGACACTCGGCGTGGCAGGGGCAGCTGACCAGATGATCGTTCACCATCCCCACTGCCTGCATGAAGGCGTAGCAAATCGTGCTGCCGACGAAGTTGAAGCCGAGCTTCTTGAGCGCCTTGGACATGGCATCCGACTCCTTTGATGTGGCCGGAATATCGCCGTTGCCCTGCCGCTGGTTGACCATGGGGGCGCCGCCGACAAAGGCCCACAGGTAATCGGCGAAGTCGATCCCCTGCTCTTGCAACGCCAGATAGGCGCGGGCGTTTTTGATGATCGATTGCACCTTGAGGCGGTTGCGGATGATACCGGTGTCCTGCATCAGCCGCTCCACATCCTGCTCGTCGAACCGGGCGATCAGCACGGGGTCAAAGTCCGCATAGGCGCGGTAGTAGCTGTCAGTGCGCTTCAAGATGGTGATCCACGACAGCCCCGCCTGCTGGCCGTCGAGGCAGAGCTTGGCAAACAGCTCGCGGGCGTCATAAACCGGCCTGCCCCATTGTTTGTCATGATATTCAATATATTCCGGGTCCTTGGTCACCCAGGCGCAGCGCAGTTCCATTCTTCGTCTCCTGTTATTTTTCTCTGCCCGACTCTCTGTCCGACAAGGGGATTTCATCGGCCACATGAGGGGGCTTCCATCCCGGGCCAACCAGGCCCGGCGCAGCCCCGCCCCATGAATCCCCTACAATTTCGCCTATTATCCGACCATGCCAGACGGTATACTCCTTCGGTTCACATTCAGCAAATCTTGCTCTGATTTCACTTCGCGCGAAAAACACTATGCAAAAATTCGATGTCAAAACCTTTCAGGGCCTGATCCTGCAGCTGCAGGACTATTGGTCCCGCCAGGGCTGTACCATTATTCAGCCGCTGGACATGGAAGTGGGTGCCGGTACTTCACACCCCATGACCTGTCTGCGCGCTCTGGGCCCGGAGCCCATCGCCTGTGCCTACGTGCAACCGTCCCGCCGTCCGACCGACGGCCGCTACGGTGAAAACCCGAACCGCCTGCAGCACTATTACCAGTTCCAGGTGATCATCAAGCCGTCCCCCGACAACATTCAGGAACTCTACCTGGGCTCGCTGAAAGAGCTGGGCATGGATCCTGAAATCCACGACATCCGCTTCGTGGAAGACAACTGGGAAAACCCGACGCTGGGTGCCTGGGGTCTGGGCTGGGAAGTGTGGCTCAACGGCATGGAAGTGACTCAGTTCACCTACTTCCAGCAAGTTGGCGGCCTGGAGTGCAAGCCGGTGACCGGCGAGATCACCTATGGTCTCGAGCGTCTGGCCATGTACATTCAGGGCGTGGACAGCGTCTATGACCTGGTCTGGTCCGATGGCCCGCTGGGCAAGACCACCTACGGCGATGTGTTCCACCAGAACGAAGTGGAGCAGTCCACCTACAACTTCGAACACGCCGACGTGGACTTCCTGTTCCACTGCTTCGAGCAGTACGAGAAGGAAGCCCAGCACCTGCTGGCACTGGAAACACCGCTGCCGCTGCCCGCTTACGAGCGCATTCTGAAAGCTGCCCACTCCTTCAACCTGCTGGATGCCCGCAAGGCCATCTCGGTCACCGAGCGTCAGCGCTACATATTGCGCATTCGCACCCTGACCAAGGCCGTGGCCGAGGCGTACTATGCCTCCCGCGAAGCACTGGGCTTCCCCATGTGCAAGCGCACTGAGAACAAGCAAGGTTAAGGAACGGACATGGCACAACATACATTTCTGGTAGAGATCGGCACAGCTGAGCTGCCGCCAAAAGCCCTGCGCTCCCTGGCCGAAGCCTTTGCCGACAACTTCAAAGCCGAGCTGACCAAGGCCGACCTGGCCTTCGGCGACGTCGAGTGGTTTGCCTCACCGCGCCGCCTGGCGCTGAAGGTACACGCGCTGGCTGGCGAACAGCCGAGCAAGAGCGTCGAGAAGCGCGGCCCGGCCGTCTCCCAGGCGTTCGATGCCGAAGGCAAGCCGACCAAGGCTGCCGAAGGCTGGGCCCGTGGCAACGGCATCACAGTTGAGCAGGCCGAGCGTCTGGTCACCGACAAGGGTGAGTGGCTGGTTCACACCGCCAAGGTCGAAGGCCGTCCGGCCAAAGACTTGCTGGGCGAGCTGGTTAGCCAGGCACTGGCCAAGCTGCCCATCCCGAAAATGATGCGCTGGGGCGACAAGACCATCCAGTTCGTGCGTCCGGTCTTTACCGTGACCCTGCTGCTGGATGGGGATCTGGTTCCCGCTCACATTCTGGGTATCGACTCTGCCCGCACCATTCGCGGTCACCGCTTTATGGGCGAGCCCGAATTCACCATCGACAACGCCAGCCAGTACCCGCAGATCCTGCTGGAAAAAGGCAAAGTGGTTGCCGACTTTATGGCGCGCAAGGCCAAGATCAAGGCTGACGCCGAAGCGGCCGCTGCCGCCTTCGGTGGCGTTGCCGATCTGGACGACGCCCTGCTGGAAGAGGTCACCGCACTGGTCGAGTGGCCTGTAGTGCTAACCGCCAACTTTGAAGAGAAGTTCCTGGCCGTTCCCGCTGAAGCGCTGGTTCACACCATGAAGGGTGACCAGAAGTACTTCCCGGTCTACGACAAGAACGGCAAGCTGCTGCCGAAGTTCATCTTCGTCACCAACATAGAGTCGAAAGACCCGAGCCAGATCATCAGCGGCAACGAGAAGGTGGTTCGCCCCCGTCTCTCTGACGCCGAGTTCTTCTTCAAGACCGACCTGAAGCAGACGCTGGCCTCCCGCCTGCCGCGCCTTGAAACCGTGCTTTTCCAGCAACAGCTCGGCACAGTCAAGGCCAAGGTCGAGCGCATCGGGACCGTCGCCGGCTTTATCGCCGAGCGCATCGGTGCCAATGTGGCTCAGGCCAAGCGTGCCGGTCTGCTCTCCAAGTGTGATCTCATGACCAACATGGTCGGCGAGTTCGCCAGCACCCAGGGTGTCATGGGGATGCACTACGCCCGTCACGACGGCGAAGACGAAGTGGTGGCCGTGGCCCTGAATGAGCAGTACATGCCGCGCTTCGCCGGTGATGCCCTGCCGTCCGCGCTGGAAGCCTGCGCCGTCGCGCTGGCCGACAAGCTCGACACCCTGGCCGGCATCTTCGGCATCGGCATGCTGCCCAAAGGTGACAAAGATCCGTTCGCTCTGCGTCGCGCCGCCATCGGTGCTCTGCGCATCATGACCGAGAAGCAGCTGGACTTGGATCTGGTTGAACTGGTTGAAGAAGCGGTACGCGTCTACGGCGACAAGCTGACCAACAACACCGTCGTCACCGACGTGGTCGACTTTATGCTGGGCCGCTTCCGCGCCGCCTATCAGGACGAAGGCATAGGTGCCGACGTGGTGCTGGCCGTGCTGGCCCGCCGCCCGACCCGTCCGCTCGACTTCAATCGCCGCGTCAAGGCCGTCAGCCACTTCCGCAGCCTGGATGCCGCACTGGCATTGGCTGCTGCCAACAAGCGCGTCAGCAACATTCTGGCCAAGGTTGAAGGCGAATTGCCGACTGCCGTCAAACCGGAACTGCTGGTCGATGCCGCCGAGAAGGCGCTGGCCACTCAGGTTGCTGCCCTGCAAGCCGAACTGGCGCCGCTGTTCGCTGCCGGTGACTATCAGGCTGCCCTCACCCGTCTGGCCGCCCTGCGCGAGCCGGTCGACACCTTCTTCAACGAAGTCATGGTGATGGCCGACGACGAGGCTCTCAAGGCCAACCGTCTGGCGCTGCTGAACAACCTGCGCAACCTGTTCCTGCAAGTCGCGGATATCTCCCTGCTGCAGTGATTACGGTTTGTTAGCAATATCTCAAAATGGCGCCGAAAGGCGCCTTTTTTATTGCATTAATTGCTCGTTGGCGTATAAAAAAGTATTTCTTTCACACATGGGCTTAATCATGAAAATAAAACCAAATTTTATATCCATCCCCCCTGAAGATCCATTTAAGTTTGATAGCATTGATTTAAAAGATAGCATACAAAACATTTCTACCCTTCTTCAAAAAATATCTAGGGAAGGTGCGAATAAGCGGGGAAATTCTTCTCGGCTGACTCAGTCATTTCATTTCTTCATGTTTGAGCCGAT
>NZ_JAPDBE010000063.1:0-19064 GCF_027705025.1 Aeromonas sp. D3
GCGCGTTAGCAAAGCGGTTATGCAGCGGATTGCAAATCCGTTTAGTCCGGTTCGACTCCGGAACGTGCCTCCATATTCTTCAAGTTCAATGCCATCAGAGCGATAAATATCACACACCACAGGTGTGCGTTTCTGTTTCTCAATATCCCTGTTGAGCCAGTAACTGTTCACAGCCCTGCTGTTGCCACTCCCGTTCCAGATAGCGATTGACCTCCACCAGATCCTGCCCCCGGAATTGAAATTGCACTGCGGCCGAATGTTCGGTCAGATCCGCCATCTTCTGTTTCAGCAGGCCGCACTGCCACAGGCTGACGGTGGGCACGCCCTGATAGGCCAGTGATATGCTGTCGCCTTGATTGAGTTGCCAATCCTGCCATTCCGACCAGAGCAAGAGGCCCAGTACCCCCAAGACCGCCATTTCCGCAGGTTTCATCGCACAAACTCCCTCCTGACTGCCAACCTATTAAATCTGGTCGACGCACATCCCTTTGCCAGTTTTTGTTACCTGTAAGTTAATTAATGTAATTGGATTTCACTATATGGCTTTTTGTGGATTTTTTTGCGAAAAAATGGCGTTATTGGTGTAGTAATCCTACAGTTTGTGGAGTAATCTTTGCTCAGTGGTCTTACCAGTAAGGAGTGCTATCATGTTTCATCCCTTTTCTCTGACTCAGATAATTCTTCGTCGCATCTATGCGCTGCTGGTGGGTATTCTGGCCTTCCCCGTTATGCTGTTTCGCAGCGATCGTGCCCGCTTCTACAGCTACTTGCATCGTATCTGGAGCAAAACCAGTACCAAGCCGGTATGGCTCAAGATGAGCGAGCGCGGTGAGCGGATCTTCTACTAGACCCCATTCATCTTAAAAAAGAGAGCTTCGGCTCTCTTTTTTATTGTGCTCCAGAAATAGCAGTGGTTCCCCTCCTGCCGAACATCTCCTATTGCTCCTTTCTGATGGACTGACCGGTGCCACAAGCGGGAGCTGATCTTTGGTCTGCCGGGATCTGGCGGGCGAAAGTGCTTTTCTCGTGACTGGCTGACTTAAGAAAATATGTTCTATTAAACAATGATTTAGATGGTTACGTCTGAGTCGCCGCCCTTGTTTTGCTCTTTTCATGAAATTAATTCTCTGCTGTTCCGGTTCTATTGCAGGTACCCCGCCACGACACTGAGCGGGGTCATCACACTCAACAGCACAAGGATCACGAACATGAACGTTAAAAAAAGCACAGCGATCGCCTCCGCCATGACAGGTCTGCTGGCACTGGGTGCCCAGTTCATCGCGGCGCCAGCCATTGCTGCCGAGGAAAAGGAGAAGTGCTACGGCGTAGTCAAGGCCAGCAAGAATGACTGTGCGACCAAGAGCAGCTCCTGCGCCGGGACCGCCAAGGAAGATGCCCAGGGCGATGCCTTTGTGGTGATGCCCAAAGGGCTGTGCGAGAAGCTGGTGGGCGGTTCGCTGCAACCCAAGTAAGAGACATCGGGCAGGGGATGGCCAACGGGCCGCCCCCTGCATCCTCTCTGATTGGCGAAAGCGAGTCTTGCGATGAACCCTTTGATTGGTATCGGATTACGCACTCCCCATTACGACGGGATCCGGCAAACCCTGCCGGCAGTCGGTTGGCTGGAGGTGCACAGTGAAAATTACTTCGAGCCGCACAGCCAGGGCTTTCAGGTGCTGAGTGAGTTGGCGCAACACTACCCCGTCAGTCTGCACGGCGTTGGCATGTCCCTCGGCTCGGCCGACCCGCTCGATCAGCGCCATCTGCAACAGTTGTCATCATTGGCAGCGGCGATCAAGCCGGTACGGATCTCCGAACATCTGAGCTGGGGCAGCATTGGCGGACGCTACTTCAACGACCTGCTGCCTGTACCCTATACCCGTCAATCCCTTCGCAACATGAGTGACAAGATCCAGCAGGTACAACAGACCCTGAGTTACCGGTTGCTGATAGAAAATCCCTCCTCCTATCTGCAACTGGCAGGGGAGATGAGTGAATGGGAATTTCTGGCCGAGCTGCAGCAACACAGTGATTGCGGCATCTTGCTCGACCTCAACAATCTCTACGTCAGTGCTTTCAACCACGGTTTCTCCTGTGATGACTATCTGGCGACGATCGATCTCGCCACCGTCGGGGAAATCCATCTGGCTGGTTATACCGAGAAACAGCTGCCCGAAGGCTCCCTCTATATCGACACCCACAGCGCCCCTGTGGTGGAGCCGGTCTGGGAACTCTATCGCCAGATCTGCCGCAAGCAGGCCATTCCCACCCTGATTGAGTGGGATCTCGAGATCCCCCCTCTGCCGGTCTTGCTGGCCGAAGCTGAGCAGGCCAGCGCCATTCTGGATGAGGCGCAAGCTGCAAACATGGTTCGGGAGCTAGCCCATGGTTGAACTGAAACAGCTGCAACGGCACTTTGCCGATGGCCTGCTGGGAGAGCCTGCCGCGATTGCCCCCCACATCAGCTCCCGGTTGTTTCCTGCCGAGTCGGTGCTGCAGGTCTATCGCAACCACTTCATCCTGAGTCTTGGCGAGGTGCTGGCGAGCAGCTATCCCGCCGTCAAGGCCATGGTGGGAGACGAATTTTTCGTGGCAGCGGCCCGTGGTTTCGTGCTGGACGAGCCGCTACAGGAAGGGAGCGTCATGCACTATGGCGCCGGTTTTGGTCAGTGGCTGGCCCGCTTGCCAACCACGGCCGAGTTACCCTGGCTGGAGGCGCTGGCGCAGTTCGAGTGGCAGCTTGAGCGTGCCAGTCTGCTGCCGCTGGAGTCCCGCTGCTGGCCAGCCGAACGTCTGGCCGGATTATCGCCGCCACAATGGGAGCGGCTGCGGCTGTTGCCTGCCACGGATCTGCTGCTGGTTGCCAGCGACTACCCGGTGCTGGCCCTGTGGCAGATGGCGCTACACGGTGGGGAGGCGGTGGGGGATCTCTGTGCCCCTGTCTG
The DNA here is from genome assembly GCF_027705025.1 of Aeromonas sp. D3. Lineage (NCBI taxonomy): Bacteria > Pseudomonadati > Pseudomonadota > Gammaproteobacteria > Aeromonadales > Aeromonadaceae > Aeromonas > Aeromonas sp. D3. Next base: position 2,946 of record NZ_JAPDBE010000063.1, read on the forward strand.
GCTGGTATTGAAGAAGCAGCTGGATTATCGGGTCACGCCGTTGCCTTTAGAGGCAGGTGAGTGGGCGCTGCTGCAAGGCTGCCTGGAAGGCAGACCCTTGGCCACCCTGCTGGCAACCGATCCCGTGGCGAGTGATCATCTCACCCGCCTGGTAATGCTTGGTCTCTTGGTCGATGTGGAGGTGATGCCATGATGGGAAACAAATGGCTGGCGCTGGCCAGCTCGAGTAGCGACCTGCCGCGCTGGATGAGCGGTGCCGTCTTGCTGCTGGCGAGGCTCTGGGTCGCCTCGGTCTTTATCACTTCAGGCTGGCTCAAGCTGACGGCGTGGGATTCAACCCTCTATCTGTTTGAATCCGAGTATCAGGTACCCCTGCTGCCCTGGTTGTGGGCCGCCTATCTGGGGACGGCGACCGAGTTGCTGCTTCCCCTGTTTCTGCTGGCAGGCCTCTTTACCCGTCCGGCCGCTCTGCTGCTGTTTGGCTTCAATATCATGGCGGTGATCTCCTATCCAACCCTCTGGGCGGGCGGCTTTTACGATCATCAGCTGTGGGGCTGGATGCTGCTGACCCTGACCATCTGGGGCGGCGGTGTGCTGAGCTTTGATCACTGGCTGACAGGCCGCCGCCGGTGATGAGTCTCAGATATCTTCCGATGACAAAGGGTGTCTGATGCTGCTATTTGTCATGATGATGAACAGTCAGGGCTATTGGCCTTGTCCTCAATGGAGAGAGCAATGATTATTCGTCAGGCAGATATGGCCGATATTCCCGCCTTGGTGAGTTTGCGCATGGGACTGTTTTGCGAGGTGGGGGAGTTGGCCGAGCCGCTGGCCGATCTGGATCTCTGGCAGGCGACCAGTGCCTATTTCAGTGAGGGGCAGGCCGATGGCAGTGCGCGCTCCTGGGTGGCGGAGGTCGGGGGAGATGTGGTGGCAAGTGGCACCCTGGCACTGTTTGTGCGACCGCCCTATCCTGGCAATGTGCCGGGGAAGGAGGCCTACCTGCTCAATATGTATACACTGCCAGCCCATCGAAAGCAGGGCATGGCCAGCGCTTTGCTCGATGCCATGGTGGCCCATGCCAGCGCCGAACGACTGGGCAAGGTGTGGCTGCATGCCAGTGAGCAGGGGCGTTCCCTGTATGAACGCATTGGTTTTGTGGCCAATCCGGCCTGTCTGGAGTGGCAACCAGCGGTGTGACTCCGAGCGATGCGAAACTGATCCAACACGGGCAGATATTCGTACCAAGCGTCCAGCGCAAGCGCGCCTGCTCTCAACGTTGTGTCTCTTTTTATGGATGGCAAGAAGATAACCGGGCGAGCGCCGGCAGTAAAACGTCGGTCAAAGTCTGATCCGGCGATTTCGCTCAACTATGATCAGCCTCATCAGGCTCGTACTCGCCCACATTGACGGCGGTTGTCGTTTGCGAGTTCCCACATCGTCGGTAAAGGGGTATGACATCCATGTTCAATAACAAGCTGAAGGCACAACTGCTGGCCTGCCAGACGCAGCTCGGTGAGCTGCAGGGTTTTGTCGATGCCGTCAAAGGCGGGGTGGCGACCATCACCTTCACTCCGGATGGCGGTATCCTGGAGGCCAATGAGCCTTTCTTGAACCTGATGGGATACAGCGCAGCTGAACTCCAGGGTCAGCATCACAGGATGTTTTGCAGCAAGGCACTGGCTCAGTCGTCTGATTACCAGCAACTCTGGGCCCAGCTACAACAAGGCAGGGTCCAATCCGGCATTGTTCCGCGTATCAACAAGCGGGGCGAGGCGCTCTGGCTGGAGGCGAGCTACTTCCCGGTGAAGCAACAGGGGCGTGTGACCCAGGTGATCAAGATCGCCAGCGATGTGACCGAGCATCACCAGCGCCTGCTGAGTCAGGAGGCCGTCTCCAAGGCCCTTGATCGCTCCCTCGCCATGATAGAGTTCACCCCGACGGGGGAGATAGTGACCGCCAATGCCAATTTCCTGAGTTGCATGGGGTACAGCCTGTCCCAGATCAAGGGGCACAACCACAGGATGTTCTGTGATGATGCCTTCTATCGCGAACAGCCCCGTTTCTGGGAAGAGTTGGCCCAGGGCCAGTTCAAGTCAGGGCTTTTTCTGCGTCGCAACAGCCACGGTGATGACATCTGGCTGGAAGCCACTTACAACCCGGTCAGGGACGAGAGCGGCAAGGTGACCAAGGTGATCAAGCTGGCCACTGACATTACCGAGCGGGTGACCAAGAGTCATGCCATTCGGGATGCCGCCCAGGTGGCTCATGCCACGGCGCAGGAGACATTGCGCAGTGCGGAGCAGGGCGCCGATCTGCTGCGTTCCGTGGTGGAGACCTCCTCCCTTGTCAGTGAGCAGGTAGACAAGACCATACAGCTGGTCAACCAGCTCAACGAGCAATCCAAGAGCATCGAAGCCATCGTCTCCACCATCAGCAGCATCGCCGACCAGACCAACTTGCTGGCGCTCAATGCGGCCATCGAAGCGGCTCGCGCCGGCGATCAGGGGCGCGGGTTTGCCGTGGTGGCCGACGAAGTGCGCCAGCTCGCCGCTCGCACTTCCCTCTCCACCGACGAGATCGCCAAGGTGGTGCAGAAGAACCGTGAGCTGACGGCCAGGGTGACGGACGACATGGCCAGAGTGGCCAGCAGCGCCGAGCTGGGCAAGCAACAGGTCGACAAGGTCAATGAGGTGATGGTCGAGATCCGCCAGGAAGCAAACAATGTCTCGGCGACCGTATCCAGTCTGTCCATCTGACATCGGGATTCGTTCTGGCCTGAATGGGTATAGTATTTCCTGCAGGCAAGATCGCCGTTATAGCTAATGGAGCAGCTCATGACCTTCAGCGGTCTGCGATTATCTGAACTGATTGGTTCCCTCAGTCATGCCCTCGACATGACTGAGGGGCAACCCAGAGGGCACTGCATCCGCTGTTGCTGGATGGGTTCCCGGCTGGGGGAGCAACTTGGCCTCAATGCCGGGCAGCGCCACGACCTCTATTACACCCTGCTGCTCAAGGATCTCGGTTGCAGCAGCAATGCGGCCCGCATCTGTGAGCTCTATCTCACCGACGATCTGCACTTCAAACGCGACTTCAAGCTGGTTGATGGCTCCCTCTCCGAGGTGGTCAACTTCGTGCTGGGCCACACCGGCCTGCAAGCCGATCTGCTGGGGCGCTTTCGCAGCCTGTTCCACATCTTTCGCAATGGTGATCAGATTGCCAACGAGCTGATCCAGACCCGCTGCCACCGTGGCGCCGATATCGCTCGCCAACTGCGCTTCAGCGATGAGGTGGCCAGTGGCATTCTCTCTCTCGACGAGCACTGGAATGGCAAGGGTCGGCCGCTGCAGCTGGCCGGTGAGGCGATCCCGCTTTTCTCCCGCATCGCCCTGCTCTGTCAGGTGGTGGATGTGTTTCATGCCGCAGCAGGGCCGGAAGCGGCGCTCAAAGAGGTGCGCGAGCGCAGCGGCAGCTGGTTTGATCCCGAGCTGGTCAGGCAGTTTGAAGTCATGGCCGATGAGCCCTTCTGGCAAGGGCTGGCGGATCCCCAGCTGGCTGAGTGGGTATTTATCCATCCGGCCGGGCAGGGGGAAGTGGCGCTCGATGAAGATTATCTGGATGAGATTGCCGCCGCCTTCGGTCAGGTGGTCGACTCCAAGAGCCCCTACACAGCCGGTCACAGCGGCCGGGTGGCACTCTATACCGATATCCTCGCCACCCAGATGGGGATCCCGGAGCCACGGCGGCGCTGGCTCAAGCGTGGTGCCCTGCTGCACGATGTGGGCAAGCTTGGGGTGAGCAACGCCATTCTCGACAAACCGGGCAAGCTTGATGCCGATGAGTGGGTGGCGGTGCAGATGCATGCCGCCTATACCGAGGAGATCCTGAGCCGGATCGGTGCCTTCAAGGAGCTGGCCCAGGTGGCGGGGGCCCATCATGAGCGGCTCGACGGCAAGGGCTATCCCAAGGGACTCAAGGCAGAGGAGATTGCCCTTGAGACCCGCATCATCACCACGGCCGACATCTTCGATGCCATCACCGCCAAGCGTCCCTATCGTGGTGCCATTCCCGTGCCCCAGGCGCTGGAGATGATGGCCGAGCAACTGGGATCTGCCATAGACCCCGACTGTTTTGCTGCGTTGGAGGCGGGGATCAAGGATTTCTCCATCTACCTCACGGCCGAGCAACCGCTGGCGGATGCCAGTTAACGCGGGTTGCGTACATGGCCTGAGTGGTCAGCGCGATATGACAACGCCCCGCATTGCGGGGCGTTTTGCTATGTGTGGCTCTGGCTGCGGGGCGGGTACATCACCAGCCCCAGCAGGCGGCGCAAGTGGGTGAGCTGTTCGGTGAGCTGCAGACTCAACCAGAGATAGCCGCTGATGGCGGCCTCGCCCCTGGCATCGAGTCGCACCCGGGTCGCGGCCTCCTGCAACTCGCTGATGGCCTGCTCAGCCCCTTTCAATTCGCCGCTCTTGAGCATGAGCGCCAGCTGGATCATCACGGCCTCGGTCGCCTGCTGGCAGGCGCGCAGCTCGGGGGTACTCTGCATCAGAAAGTGACTTTGGCGATCGCTCCAGTAGGTGTTGGCCAGCATCTCCAGGGTGCAGAGGGTGTTGCGCATCGTGGTCTGGATGGCCTCGAACAGGGCGCTGCCAAGGCGGGTCTCCTTGACTGCCGGAGCCAGCAGGGGGCGCAGGCTCACCATCTTGGAGAGCAGGCGAGAGTGGCTCTGGGCCAGCCTGGGTCGCTCCAGAATATTGGGGGAGAGGTGGGTATGGTAGAGCCGGTGCGCCTGCAGCAGGGTGTCGTGCATCTGCAACCGCCAGTGGCTGTAGGCGCGCTGGGGGTAGATGCTGCAAAACAGCAGCGCCAGCAGGGAGCCAAGGATCACGTCGGCACTGCGCCACAGCGCCGTCTCTATGTCCCCCGGCATGGCCCCCATGGTGACCCCCAGGGTGATGCCGATGAGCAGCCCCACGTAGGGGCGCTTGCCGAGCGTCAGATAGCCGCACAGGAACATGATGCAGCCGCACCACACCAGGGTCAGCGGCAGGGAGTAGAGCTCCAGATAGAGGGCCACCACACCGCAACCGGCGCCGAAGATGGTGCCAACCACCCGTTGCAGGGCGCGTGACAGCACGTTTCCCCAGAACGAGATGGGGCCCATCACCACCACCAGCGTGATCAGCGGCCAGGTGCTTTCCGGCAGCTTGAGTTCGCGGGTCAGCAGAAAGGTGAGCATGAAGGCGAGCGCGATGCGCAGGCCGTGGACGATGCGATAGCGGCCATAGATCAGCAGATCGAGCCGGGAGAGCGGGGTATTCAGGCGCAAGGGACTAGCCTCGGGTCATGGGCGCAAACACCCCGCCACGCCCGGCGGGGTGCTTGCGATGTATCAGGCCACTCGTCCCTGGAGTGGGTGGATCCAGACCCGCTCGCCGACCGCGATGGCCGGCTGGGCGGGGACAATTTCAATCAGGCAGTTGGCATCGGCCATGGAGCTGAGAATGCCGGAGCCCTGCGGCCCGGTAGTGCGCACCCGCAGCACCCCGCTGGCATCCTGATGGAAGACGCCGCGCAGAAACTCGGTGCGGCCAGGGCGGCTCTGCATCTTCTGCTCGGCCTGTGCCGACAGGCGCAGCGGCTGCCAGAGCCGACCCTGCAGGCGGGCGATGGCGGGCTCGACAAATTGCAGGAAGCAGACCATGGCCGCCACCGGATTGCCCGGCAGACCGAAGAATGGGGTAGTCCCCAGCTTGCCAAACGCCAGCGGTCGGCCCGGCCGCATCTGGATGCGCCAGAAGGCTATCTGGCCAAGCTCCGCCAGCACCTGCTTGATGAAGTCGGCATTGCCCACCGAGACGCCGCCCGAGCTCAGCACCAGATCGACGTTGGCCGCGGCCTGTTCCAGCTGCTGGCGCAGTATGGCGGGATCATCCGGGATGATGCCCAAGTCCATCACCTCGCAGCCGGCGGCGGCGATAAGCGCCATCAGGGTGAAGCGGTTGCTGTCGAAGATATGGCCCGGGGCCAGCGTCTCGCCCGGCGCCTGCACCTCGTCACCCGTGCTGAATAGTGCCACCTTGAGCGGGGTGCGTACCGACAGGCTGGCCTGACCCAAGGAGGCCGCCAGCCCCAGCTGGGGGGCGCCAATACGAGTCCCGGCCGGGATGGCGACCGCACCCTTGGCGAGATCCTCCCCGGCCAGACGCACGTTCTGCCCCGCCTTGATGGGGGCGCTGACCGTGACCCACTCCCCCTCTATTTTTGTCTCTTCCCGCATCACGACCGTATCGATGCCGGGGGGCAGCGGCGCGCCCGTCATGATCTGCACCGCCTGACCAGCCAGCACAGGCTCATGGTACTGCTGGCCCGCCAGCACTTCACCCACCAGTTGCCAGCGACCGGCGGCGAGGTCGTCGCCGCGAAGGCCAATCCCGTCCATCGCCGAATTGGCGTGGGGGGGCACATTGATGGGGCTCACCAAGTCCTGTGCGAGCACGGCGCCGTGGCACAAGGCCAGCGGTTTGTCGGAGCAGGCGCTGCTTGGGCTGAGGGCAGCCAGAATGGCGCTGCGGGCCGCCTCCACCGACAGAAATCCCGTTCCCGGCACCTGTTCGGCATGCTTGGCCTTGCTCGCGTAGCCGCAGACGAAGTCGGCGATGGCCGCCAGATCATTGATATTGAGCTGGGGCAAGTCGGTCTGCTGGGGCAGATCTGCCGCCAGCGCCATTATGTCGCCGTCGTCTGGAAACAGCAGGGGCTTGCCGAGCTCGGTGCGATGCAGCTCTATCTTGGGGAAGTGCTCGTGCTTGAACCCTTCCACCAGCAGCAGGTCGAGCCGGGTCTGGTCGAAGCTGGCCAGCAAGGTGTGAAACGGGGGCTCGGCGTCGGGCGTCTCGACGATGCGGGCGTGACGACGGCGCGAAGCCGCCATCACCTGATCCGCCCCCGCCTTGCGCAGGCGGTAGCTGTCCTTGCCCGGCTGGTCGGTGTCAAAGTCGTGATGGGCGTGCTTGAGCACACCCAGGCGCAGACCGCGGCTTACCAGAATGGGGATGAGCTGTTCCAGCAGCGTTGTCTTGCCAGTACCGCTCCAGGCGGCAAAGCCGAGCAGGGGAAGAGTGGGGGCCGGTGTCATGATGCTGTGGCTCCTTATCGGGGGTCGGTAGATGAGTTCAGCAGGCGAGCCTCGTAGGCGGCCAGCTCGGCCGGGCTGTTGAGATTGATGAAGGCATCCGGCTGGTCGGCAAAGCTCACCACCGCCATCTTGTGGCGGGCGAACCAGATATCTATCTTGCGCTCACCCTCGGCCAGGGCATGGGTGAGCGATGGCAGCAGGGACTTGTGCAGCAGGGTCACCACAGGTTGCAGCCAGTCACCATCGTGGGCCACCACCAGTTCGGTATCCGGGGTGAGGGCGGCGCGAAAGCGGCTCATCAGATCATGGGGCAGGGCGGGGCCATCGCAGGGGACGAACAGCACCCAGTCGTGGTGGGCGGCGGCAAGGCCGGCCTGCATGCCCGCCAGCGGGCCGAGATAGTCGTTGTTGTCATCGCTGATGACGGGGGCCAGCGCCTGATAGCGAGTCTGACTGCGGTTGGCGTTGATCAGCACCTCATCCACCTGGGGGCGCAGCCGCTCCAAAACGTGGTCGATAAGGGGGCGTCCCGCCAGTGCTACCCAGCCCTTGTCTTCGCCCCCCATGCGGGTGGCGCGGCCACCGGCCAGGATCACGGCAGAGACGGGGAAGGTGTCAGTTCTGGGTTCGCTGTTTGAGGTCATGTCGCTCGATGATTTTCAAAGGGGTGGGTTCGTGCAGCCGGCCACGGGCGAGGGTCCATTGCCGCTCGCACAAATCGGTCAGATCGTTGCTCTGATGGCTGATGATGACCAGGCCGCTGCCCTGTTCCCGCAGATCTTGCGCCAAGGCGGCCATCAGGGCAACCGAATGTGCATCCAGATTGGCGGTGGGTTCGTCCATCAGCAGAAAGGCGGGTTGCAGCGCCCAGGCGCGGGCCATGGCCAGACGCTGGCGCTCGCCACCAGACAGTATGCTGATGTGCTCCCGCGCCAGACCCTCCAGCTCGACCCGGCGCAGCGCCTCGAACACCCGCACCTCGTCGGCGGCCTGATGGCCGAGGGCCCAGGCCACGTTGTCGTGCACGCTGCGATCGAACAGATAGGGGGTCTGGTGCAGATAGGTGACTCGGCCCGGGCCGGGATCCCGTTTGATCCACTGCTCGAGTCTGGCGCGCCAGCCGCAGGCGAGATTGGTGTGGCCCCGAGTCGGTGTCAGCAGGCCGGCCAGTATCTTGAGCAGGGTCGTCTTGCCCACCCCGTTCGCCCCGCGCAGCCAGATGGCGTCGCCCGCCGCGATGGAGAGCCGCTCTATCTGGAACAGGTTGCGCTCGCCAAAGCGCATCATCAGCTGGTGGGCGGTCAGGGCCATGGGGTACTCCAGTTGATAAACAGTGGGGGCATGGTCAGTTCTTCAGATAGCTGCGGCCGCGACAGAGATGGGGTCAGCAGCATCCGGTCAGGGATAAAAGTGCGCAGCGTCATGGTCAGTTTTTCAAATAACTGTGGCCGCGACACGCGGTCAGCAGCAGGTTGAGCAACAGCGCCAGGCTCAGCAGCACTATGCCAAGGGCAACCCCCTGGGCAAAGGCACCCTTCTGGGTTTCCAGCGCGATGGCGGTGGGGATGTTGCGGGTAAAATGCAGGATATTGCCCCCCACCATCATGGAGCAGCCCACCTCGGTGACGATGCGGCTGAAGGCGCCGATCACCGCCGCCAACAGGCCGAAGCGGCACTCGCGCATCAGCCCGAGCAGCGCCCTCGGCCAGGAGAGTCCCAGGGTGAGCGCCGTCTCCCAGGCGCGTCTGTCGCTCTGGATAAAGGCGGCGTGAGCCATGGTGGCGATGACGGGGAAGGCGATCAGCATCTGGCCCACTACCATGGCCTGCTGGGTGAACAGCATCTTCCAGTCGCCGAAGGGGCCGGCCCGCGACAACAACATGTAGAGCAAGAGGCCGATTACCACGGTCGGCACCGACTGCAGGGTATTGATGCAGGAGAGCCAGAGCCAGCGCGCCGGGATCGGCAGATAGGCTAGCGCGAACCCCAGCAGCAGCGCCGGCACCAGCACCAGCAGCAGCGCGATGCAGGAGACAGAGAAAGAAACCCCCACCACCTGCCACAGCTCGGTATCGCCCCCGAACAGCAAGGCAAGCGCCGCCAGCGTTGTATCCAGCAGAGTCGGCATCAGGCGCTTCCCCTATCGTGCGGGGCGAGAGCCATCCATGTGATCGTATGGAACAAGGGCTGCATTATTTCCCGTTGGCATCGGCCACAAACAGCGCCTGGCCTGCCACCTTGAAGTCACCGATAAGCGTCTGGCCGTGCTCGGAGACCAGCCAGTTCTTCAGGGTGCGCGCCCCTTCGGTGTTGAGATCCGGGTAGCGCTTGGGGTTGACCAGAATCACCTGATAGGGGTTGAACAACCGCTTGTCCCCTTCCAGCAGCACGGCGAGATCCAGCTTGCTCTGATAGGCGAGCCAGGTGCCGCGGTCGGTCAGGGTATAGGCGCCCAGCTCGGAGGCCATGGTGAGGGTCGGGCCCATGCCCTGGCCGATGGACTTGTAGCCGGCAAACTCGGGTTTGACGTCGGCCGCCTGCCACAGTGTCTTCTCCTTGATGTGGGTGCCGGACTCGTCCCCGCGGGAGATGAAGGTCTGTTTTTTATCCTTGATGGCCTGCAGCGCCTTGGCGGCGTCGTGCAGCTTGCCCAGGCCCGCCGGATCCTGTCTCGGGCCGATGATGACAAAGTCGTTGTACATCAGGTGCACCGGCTCTATGCCAAAGCCCGCGTCAACAAAGGCTTTCTCGGCAGATGGAGCGTGGGTCATCACCAGATCCGCGTCGCCGTTCTCACCCATCTTCAGGCTCTGGCCGGTACCGGCCGCCATCACCTGCACCGGATAACCGGTCTCCTTGGTGAACTGGGGCAGCAGCCAGCCCAGCAGGCCGGACTGCTCCGTGCTGGTGGTGGTGGCGAGGCGAATGGGCGCCTTGGCGCTCTCGGCGTGGCTGGCGGTACTCAGCAAGGGGAGGCTCAGCAGCAGGGCGGTCGAGAGGGCAAGGGCAAAACGTTGGCGCACGGTTCCTGTGATCATGATGTTCATCGTATCCGGGTGATGGGGAGAGGGCAGGACTAAGCAAGCAGGGTGCCAAGCTGGCCGCACACTGCCAGCAGCGCGGTTTTTAATGTTAAAACAGTCGGTTAACGGGGTTAATTGCGTGATGGCCTCGTCGCTTTTAATAAAGGAGGTTGGCACTCGGGGCCGGTTAGCGACAAAATGTCCCACAGTTTATAAGGTCGGTGGGACAATCCCGGAACCTTGTCGAATCTGAGGTACTTTTTTCATGACTGCACCCGCCAGCCGCTGGTCTGCCCTCTCTTTGCTCATCGTCGATGACGAGCCCGGAATGCGCAGCTTTCTGGCCAAGGCGCTGGCCAAGCGCTTCGCCCAGATAGAGACGGCCGCCAGCGTGGAGGAGGCGGAAGCCCTGCGCTGCCGCCTGCATTTTGATCTCATCATCGCCGACATCCGCCTGCCGGGGCGCTCCGGCATCGAGTGGCACGAGGCCATAGACCCCGCCACCCGGCGCAGCGACATCATCTTCATGACCGGCTTCGGCGACATGGATACCGCCCTCAAGGCGCTGCGACTCGGTGCCAGCGACTTTATCCTCAAGCCCTTCAACCTGGATCAGATGGTCCAGGCGGTGGACAGGGTGATAGAGCGCCGCCAGATGGAGCGGGAGAACCTGCTGCTGCGCCGGGAGGTGAGCAAGCTGTTCCCGCCCACCTTGATAGGCGACAGCGCCAAGACCCGGGAACTCAAGACCCTCATCGCCAGAGTGGCGCCCTCCAATGCTGCCGTGCTGGTGGAGGGGGAGTCCGGCACCGGCAAGGAGCTGGTGGCCCGCGCCCTGCACCAGCTTTCCGGCCGGATGGGGGCCTTCGTGCCGCTCAACTGCGCCTCCATTGCCCCCGAACTGCTGGAAAGCGAACTGTTCGGCCACGTGCAGGGTGCTTTTACCGGTGCCCGCAAGGGGCGTGACGGCCTGTTTCGGGTCGCCCATCAGGGCACCCTCTTTCTGGACGAGATAGGCGAGATGCCGCTCGCCATGCAATCGTCCCTGCTGCGGGCTCTGGAACAAAAAGCCATCCGGCCGGTCGGCGCCGAGCGCGAGCTGTCGGTGGATGTGCGCATCGTCGCCGCCACCAACCGCAACCTCAAAGCCGAGGTGGAGGCGGGCCGCTTTCGGGAAGATCTCTTCTACCGCCTCAACGTGGTGGCGCTGCCGGTGGCGCCCCTGCGCGATCGCGTCGACGACATCCCGGCCCTGGTGCACCACTTCACCCGTCAGCTTACCGCCGAGATGGGGATGGGCTCGCTTAGCTGGACCCACGAGGACGTGGTGGCCATGCAGGCCTATCCCTGGCCCGGCAACGTGCGCGAGTTGCGCAACCTGATCGAGCGCTGCCTGCTGCTGGGCAAGCCCCCCGCCGACTATTGGCAGAGCGCCCAGTCCAGCGAGCAGAGCAAGGGGGGAGAGGGATATCCCCTGGAGTGGGCGCTGTCGGAGGTGGAGAAGGCCCACATCCTGCAAGTGGTTGAGCGTTTTGAGGGCAACAAGTCCGCCGCTTCCCGGGTGCTGGGGGTGGCGCGCAAGACTCTGGAGCGCAAGTTCAAGGAGTGGGCCATCGAATGAAACCGCTGATCCTCTGCCGCTGGCGGCGACCATGATGCTGAGCCTGCTGCCCCGCTGGTTGAAAACAAAAGTCCGTTGGCGCCTGCTGCTGCTCACCTCTGTGCCCATCATGCTCACCCTGGTGGGCATGATGGGGCTGACGCTTTACTGGACCCTCACCTACAGCTGGCAGAACCTGCTCACCAATGTGCGCGGTGACCTCGGGGTGGCCCACCATGCGGTGAGCGTGCAGCAGCAGCGTCAGGCGGAGCATCTGGAACACCTGCGCGATGCCTGGGCGTTTCAGCTGCGACTGCGCGAGACGCCCGATGAGTTGCAGCAGTGGGTGAAGCCACTGGCGGCCAACTATGACCTCGACTTTCTGCGCTTGCGCAGTGGTGCCGAACTGGATCAGTTGACCGCCCGGGAGCGTGCCACCCTCAGCGCCGGGCGCAGCATCAGCCACTTCGTGGTCTGGTCTCGTGAAGAATTGCAGGCCCTCTCGCCCGCCCTTGCCAGCCGCGCCGTATTGGACAGGGAACAGACAGCCGCCACGGTTCAGGAGACACGGGGGCTTGTCAGCCTCTCTCTAACCCCTGTCATGGGGCGGGATGGATCGCTCTGGGCCGTGCTGGAAGGGGGTGAGCTTATCAACGGCAGCACCCGACTGGTGGATGAGCTCAAGCGCCAGGTGTTTGCCAAAAACACCCTGCCAGAGGGAAGCATAGGCACCGTCACCCTGTTTCTCGATGACCTGCGGGTGAGCACCAATGTACCGGTCAGCAGCAGCCGTCAGGTGGGCCGAGCCGTGGGCACCCGGGTCTCGGCGCCGGTACGGGAACAGGTGCTGGGGAGGGGGGAGCTCTGGATAGATCGCGCCTTCGTCCACGATGCCTGGTATGTCTCCGGTTACGAGCCCCTGCTTGGGGCCCGCGGCGAGCGCATCGGCATGCTCTATGTGGGCTTTTTGGAGTGGCCCATCATTCGCACCTACCTCACCAACCTGTTGGAGCTGGGCTCAGGCGTGGTGCTGCTCTTGCTGCTCTCGGGCCTGCTGGTCTATCGCGGCGCGCGGGATCTTTTCACCCCAATAGAGCGGATGCACAAGGTGGTGCGTCAGGTGCAATATGGCAAATCGGCCAGGGTAGGGCAGTTGGCCCTGGATCCCGACCACGAGCTGGCCCAGCTGGGTCGCCAGTTTGACGCCATGCTCGACCGGCAGGATGCCCATCGCCAGCAGATGGCCCGCAGTGCCGACGAGCTGGAGCAAAAAGTGGCCGAGCGCACCTTGAGCCTCAAACAGAAGACTGCCGAGCTTGAACACCACATCCATATGCTGACCCAGGCGCGCCAGCAGCTGCTTATCAGCGAGAAGCTGGCAGCCCTCGGCGAGCTGTGCGCCGGTGTGGCCCACGAGATCAATAACCCCTTGGCGGTGATCCTCGGCAATGTGGAGCTGATGAAGCTGGAGCTGGGGGAGGCCGCCGCTCCGGTCAGCGAGGAACTGGCGCTGGTGCTGGCACAGATAGAGCGCATTCGCGCCATCACCCGCAGCCTGTTGCAATACTCCCGTCCCGGCGACTACGAGACGGCGCCCGTCTGGCAGCACCTCACCCCCATCATCGAAGAGAGCTTGACCCTGGTGCGCTCCGCCCTGCGCCAGCAGCAGGTGAACCTGGTAGCCGATCTGCAGGCCCAGCAACCCATAGAGGCGGATCGCCAGCAACTGCTGCAGGTGCTGATCAACCTGCTGGTCAACGCCAGCCATGCGCTAGGGGAGCAGGGAGAGATCCGGGTCGAGAGTCGCGACTGGGTCGACGAGACGGGCCAGTTGCAAGGGGCCGAGGTGCGGGTTATCGACAACGGCAGCGGCATAGACGCCGCCATCATGGACAAAATCTTCGACCCCTTCTTCACCACCCGCGCCACAGGCACGGGGCTGGGGCTGGCCCTCAGTCATCGCATCATCAGCCGCTGGGGCGGGGAGTTGGTGGTGGCCTCCACCCTGGGGAAAGGAAGCTGCTTTACCATACGGCTGCTCAGCCGCGCCCGCCTGCCCGCTGGCAGCGAACCCCGCCAGCTGGAGGGGTGGCGCATTGCGCTGGGGGCCGAGGGGCGTGAGTCTGGCACGGCGGGACATGAACCTGACTCGGCAGTGGGTGAGTCACGGAAAGGGTAAGTGCCTGCCCATTTATCAGAGTGGATGAATAGCACAGATGGGCAATAAAACAGACGGGCCTGCCAGGGTGGCAGGCCCGTGTTTGTCACTGCTGTCGGCACAAGGTATGGGGCTAGCCTCTTTCGCTACTGCGGGCTCCACACCAGCTTGCCGCTCTGGGTCAGGTCATAGCCGCCGAGGCGAGCCGCCAGCTCGCGCCCCTCGGGGGATTGCAGCCAGCTGATCAGCTGTTGCAGCAGGGTGCGAAAGAAGACCCCCTGCGGCATCACCAGATCGAAGCACTCCTGCGACAAGGGCATAAAGCCGAGGCCAAACTCGGTGGCGGTGCTCTGGGCGCCGGGCCCCACATCGGCATCGCCACGGCTGATGGCGGCGGCCAGCTCCCGCTCGCTGTTGACCTCAAGGGTACGCTCCAGCCGGGTCAGCGACTCCCCCTGGGTTTGCAGCCACTCCTGCAGGGCGCGCTGGCTGCCCGCCCCCTCCTGGCGCATGGCCCAGCGCCAGTCGAGCGCCTCTTTCGCCTCTTTGGGTTGCAAGCCCTGGCGCAGCACCAGCCCCTGCACCCGGCGAAAGCCATGCACTATCACCCATTGGCGGTGGCCCTGATACTGCTGCACCAGCGCCGGGTGGCGCAGGTGCGCCTCCTCCGCCTGCCCCCAGTGGATGGCGCACAGATCCACATGGCCGCGCGCCAGCATCGCCAGCCCCTGACGGGTGCCGCACGGGGTGTAGCCCACCAGTGCCTGGGTCCCGAGCTGCCGCGCAAGCGTGCTGCAACCATAGTGCAGCAGCACGTCGTCTGAGCCTGCCAGCAGCAGCCGGTCGTTCATCACCCCCTCATGGCAGCTGCCGAGCAACCAGCGATCGAGCAGGGAGCGGGGAAACAGCCACTTGCCGGTTGCCTTGGTGGCGGGGATGCGCGCCTCGTTGGCGAGCTGGTAGACCTTCTTCTCGTTGAGATCGAGATACTCGGCCACCTGCTTCACATTCATAAACTCGTTCATTGCCTAGTCCCGCATCCCGCGACCGCCCTGACTGGGCGCCAGCACCGGCGGCTTCTCGTCCAGCACCAGATGGTCGTGGCCGCTGAATACCTCGAAGTGGCGCCCCTTGGCGCGGGCAATCATGGTGATACCGAGCTGGCGGGCCAGATCCAGCCCCATCTGGGTGACGCCGGAGCGCGACAGCAGCACCGGAATGCCCATCTGCGCCACCTTGATCACCATCTCCGAGGTGAGCCGCCCCGTGGTGTAGAAGATCTTGTCGCTGCCACTCTCGCCGCGCATCCAGAGCTCGCCCGCCAGGGTATCCACCGCATTGTGGCGCCCCACATCCTCGACAAAGGAGAGGATTTCGCTGCCGCGACAGATGGCGCAGCCATGCACCGCACCTGCCATCTTGTAGGTTTCGTTATGGGCCGACAGCGCCTTGAGCAGGGCGTAGAGGGTGCTCTGTTTAAGCTCTGGCGCCGCCAAGACCACCCCTTCGAGCTTCTTCATCACGCTGCCATACATGGTGCCCTGACCGCAGCCGGAGGTGACCGTCTTCTTCTCCAGCGACTTGTCGAGATCTTCGGCCTGCTGGCTGCTCACCACGGCGGCGGCCTCGCTCTCCCAGTCGACGATGACCGACTCGATGGCCGAAATATCCTCGATAAAGCCCTGATTCTTGAGATAGCCCAGCACCAGCGCCTCGGGGCGGGCACCCAGCGTCATCAGAGTCACTATCTCCTTCCAGTTGAGGTAGACAGTCAGTGGCCGCTCACAGGCGATTTGGCGGGTGTGCAGCTGTCCCTGTTCATCCATCACCTCGACTGCCATGGTGAGCTGGGCTGCAGCATTGCTTTTGATAAAGGTCGGTGTCATGGGCCCCTCGCGACCGGTTGCCGGGATCTAAGGGAAGGGACACAGCAAGTTTTGTTCCAGATTACTTTTGGGTGAGGTTCTCTTTTTTGGAGTTGAGTAGGTTCGAATAGCGGAGCGTATTCGGACGATCGCGATATTCACGATCTTGAACTCGTACTCATATCGCAGGATCGTGACGCTATGCTTGGTTTTTCGGCTGTAAAAAGGGAAAGGGGGTGATCGATTGGCCTAAGGAAGGTGCGAACAAGTCCCTGATATGAGATCATGTTTGTCATCTGGAGCCATGGAACAGGGTTCATCATGAG
>NZ_JAPDBE010000064.1:0-18536 GCF_027705025.1 Aeromonas sp. D3
GAAACCAAATCAACAGGTTTCGGATTTTTACACATCAGCAGGATCGGTCAATGGATCCTTAACTGATCGGCATTAGAGCCAATGGCTCCCTTTTTCTGCTTGCTACTCTGGATTAACTGCAGCATCGCCCCTTGACCAGATTGCCGATGGCCACGACCACAAACACCAGCAGGTAGGCGGCGAAGATGGCAACGAGCCACTGAGGCATGGAGAAGCTCAGGAACTGCCAGCTGACCTCGCTGCAATCCCCATCCGGGAAGAATAGCCAGGGCAGCCACTGATCGAGAGGAGCCCAGCTGGGGAAGTCGGCAAAAGGGCTGCAGACGTTGAATGGGGAAGGATTCATCTGATAATCCACGTGCTTCAGTGCCAGCTGAAGGCCACGGAAGGCACTGTAGCCCCAGAGCAAGAGGGCACTCCAGCGGAGATACCACTTCTCTGGCGCTATCATGCCGAGCAAGCCTGCCGAGAGTACCCCCAGGATGGCGAGGCGCTCGTACACGCACATGACACATGGGTGCAGACCCAGCACATATTGGAAGAAGAGGGCACTCAGCTCAAGGAACAAAGCGGACGCGGCAAGCAGACCCCATGCCAGTCGATGGGCGGCAATACGACGCAGGAACTCAATCATCTGGTTGATCTCACAGAAAAAACAGTGGCTGAATTAGAGCAGAGCAGGGGATAAAAAGAAAGGTGCTGTCCCAATCCCGCATGGTGAGACGGATCCATTGTTTGTTGTAAGGCCCATCCTGGGGGAGGTGATTGGTTTGAAGACAGTGCGTAACCGTCAAGTTGAACGGATACCAGATCCAACATGTGAACAAGTAGCACCGTCAGTTGAAAGAACGGATTGAGTGATGCCATGGCGTGGCGACCCATTGCCTGTGAAATTATCCGGGTTGGCGCAGGATGCTGGAACGTTACGGAAGGGGGGAAATATCAAAGCGTGTTTGCACGAGGTACTGGGGCACCCCGTGCAACACGTAATTGGGACATAGCCAAAAAAGAAAGGGCCCCGCAGGGGCCCTTGGTCTTTAGTGCAGTGCAGGTAGCGCAGCAGGTGCAACGCTGTGAGGCAGGATCCACCCGGCCTGATAGAACCACTCTGTGGTAGGTGCAAGCAGCAGTTCCACCGCGAAGAAACCGACCAGCCCCAGCACCAGGGTGTAAGGCAGCGCCATCCACACCATGCGACCATAGGAGAGCCGCAACAGGGGGGCCAGTGCCGAGGTCAGCATGAACAGGAAGGCAGCCTGACCATTGGGGGTCGCCACTGAGGGCAGGTTGGTACCTGTATTGATGGCAACCGCCAGCAGGTCGAACTGTTCGCGACTGATAGCCTTGTTGAGCAGGGCTGTCTTAACCTCGTTGATGTAGACGGTGCCGACGAAGACGTTGTCACTGACCATGGAGAGCAAGCCGTTAGCCAGATAGAAGAGGGCGAGTTGATCGTCCGGCTCTGCGGCCAGTACCCACTGGATAACCGGTCTGAACAGCTGCTGATCGATGATGACGGCGACCACGCTGAAGAAGACGGCGAGCAGGGCGGTGAAGGGCAGCGCCTCCTGGAATGCTTTACCCAGCGAGTGCTCATCGGTAATGCCGGTCAGTGAGGTTGCCAGCACTATGACTGACAGCCCGATCAGCCCAACGGCGGCCAAATGCATGGCAAGGCCGATGATCAGCCAGATAGCAATCAGCGCCTGTACCATCAGCTTGGCTTTGTCCTGAGGAGTGCGTTTGGCATCCTCATGACGGTTGTACTCTTCCATGATCATGCGTACCGAGTTGGGTAATTTGGCGCCATAGCCAAACCATCCCATCTTCTCCACCAGCACGCAGGTAAGCAGACCACAGATAAAAACAGGCAGAGATACGGGGGCCATACGAATAGCGAATTCACCAAAATACCAACCCGCCTGCTCGCCGATGATGAGGTTTTGCGGTTCACCCACCAGAGTACAAACCCCTCCCAGTGCCGTCCCTATGGCTGCGTGCATCATCAGGCTGCGAAGAAAGGCACGAAATTGCTCGAGCGCCTGATGGTGATCCTCCTGTACCTCCTGATCATGGGTGTGGTCATGTTCATGACCAAAACTCTTGCCAGACGACACCTTGTGGTAGATAGCGTAGAAACCGGTCGCCACACTGATCACCACGGCGATCACGGTCAGGGCGTCAAGGAAGGCTGACAGAAAAGCTGACACCAGACAGAACGCCAGAGAGAGCAGCGTCTTGGAGCGGATCCGGATCAGCATCTTGGTGAACACATAGAGCAGTAGTTGCTTCATGAAGTAGATGCCTGCCACCATAAACACCAGCAGCAGCAGCACTTCAATGTTGGCAACCAGTTCATGTTTGACCTGCTCTGCCGAGGTCATGCCGATGAGCACGGCTTCAATGGCCAGCAGGCCGCCGGGCTGCAGTGGGTAGCATTTGAGCGCCATTGCCAGGGTGAAGATAAATTCGACGACCAGCAGCCAGCCGGCAGCAAAGGGATCGAGATAAAAGGCGATCGGGTTGATCACCAGAAATAACAGAATTGCGCTCTTGTACCACTTTGGCGCATGACCCAAAAAGTTCTTGGCAAATGCGTTCCCTAAGCTGATTGGCATAATAATGGATCTCTGTTTCGTTGTTGGTGTCTGCTTCTGTGCAGTCAAGACAGACTCGTCCTTAAATATCCGGATGCTGTCCCATATCAGATTGATTCTTCATGATTTTAATCAAAAAGAGCACTAACTATAAATAACATAGTGCCCCTTGCCCAAGATAATGTCTGTTTTATCGACAGGGGGTGGCGTTGCTTGGCACCTTTCTCGACATTCAATACATTTATTTAACATCAAGTTCTGCTTATGTGAGCAGAGGACTGACCTTCTGCTTGCCAGCCTTTTCTGCTTTGCTATTATTCGTGGGCCTTTTTACGCACTAAACAGAGTCACTACATGGTCATAAAAGCGCAGAGCCCTGCAGGGTTTGCCGAGGAATACATCATCGAGTCCATCTGGAACAATCGCTTTCCTCCAGGATCCATACTGCCGGCCGAGCGTGAGCTGTCCGAGCTTATCGGGGTGACTCGTACTACCTTGCGCGAAGTGCTTCAGCGTCTGGCCCGCGATGGCTGGCTCACTATCCAGCATGGCAAGCCGACCAAGGTAAACAATTTCTGGGAGACCTCGGGTCTCAACATCCTGGAAACCTTGGCCCGTCTGGATCAGGACAAGGTGCCGGATCTGGTGGCGCAGTTGCTGTCGGCACGTACCAATATCTGCACCATCTTCATTCGTGGTGCTATCCGCAACAACCCGGATCAAGCAGCCGAGATACTGCGCGGTGCCAATGCGGTAGACAGTACCCCGGAAGCGTATGCGGAGTTTGATTATCGTCTGCATCACCAGCTCGCCTTTGCCTCCGGCAATCCTATCTATGCCCTGATCCTCAATGGTTTCAAGGGATTGTATAGCCGGGTCGGGCGTTACTATTTCTCTGACAAGCAGGCTCGTGAAACGGCGGATGCCTACTACAAGGTCTTGTTGGGGTTGGCCGAGACCAAGAATCATGAAGCCGTGTTCATGACGGTACGCCAGTACGGTATCGAGTCTGGCAAGTTGTGGACCCGTCTGCGCCAGGACATGCCGAGCAATCTGTGTGACAACTGATTGTTGATGCAAAGAGAAAACGCGCCTTCTGGCGCGTTTTTTATGGTGGAAAGTGGCCTCAGAGCGGTTTTTTCTCAGGGCAGCGACCAATGATGTCGGCAGGCAAGTCGCCGTTATCCTGCTCCAGCACCACATCGAATCCCCACAGCTGGTGCAGATGCTTGAGCACCTCGTGGCGTGAATCTCCAAGGGGGATCCGGTTGTGCGGCACATAGCGCAGGGTCAATGAGCGATCTCCCTTCACCGCCACGTTATAGACCTGAATATTGGGCTCCAGGTTGCTCAAGTTGTATTGAGCTGACAGGGTATTGCGTACCAGCCGATAACCCTCCTCATTGTGAATGGCAGATACCTTGAGATAGTTCTTCAAGTCATCATCGTCGATGGCAAACAGCTTCATTTCCCGCATCACCTTGGGACTGAGGAACTGACTGATGAAGCTCTCGTCCTTGAAGTTCTGCATGGCAAAATGCAGGGTATCGACCCAGTTGGTGCCGGCATAATCGGGGAACCAGTATCTGTCCTCCTCGGTCGGGTTTTCGCAGATGCGGCGCAGATCAGTGAACATGGCAAAGCCAAGGGCGTAGGGGTTGATCCCCGAGTAGTAGCGGCTGTTGTAGGGGGGCTGGTATACCACGTTGGTGTGGCTGTGCAGCACCTCTATCATGAAGCGATCGCTGATCTTGCCCTCGTCATACAGGTGGTTAAGGATGGTGTAGTGCCAGAAGGTGGCCCAGCCTTCATTCATCACCTGAGTCTGTTTCTGCGGGTAGAAGTACTGGCTGATCTTGCGCACTATGCGCACTATCTCGCGCTGCCAGGGTTCGAGCAGAGGGGCATTCTTCTCGATGAAGTAGAGAATGTTCTCCTGGGGCTCGGCCGGGTAGCGTCTGTCTTCAACACCGGAGGCTTTGTGCTGCTTGGGCAGGGTGCGCCACAGCTCGTTCACCTGAGTCTGCAGATAATCTTCCCGTGCCTTCTGGCGGCGCTTCTCCTCTGCCAGCGAGATCTTCTGGGGCCGCTTGTAACGGTCCACTCCGAAGTTCATCAGGGCATGACAAGAGTCGATCAACTTTTCCACCGCATCGATGCCGTGTTTCTCTTCGCACTCTGTGATGTAGTTCTTGGCAAACAGCAGATAGTCGATGATGGAGGAGGCATCGGTCCAGGTTTTGAACAGATAGTTGTTTTTGAAAAAAGAGTTGTGACCATAACAGGCGTGCGCCATGACCAGCGCCTGCATCGGCATCGTGTTCTCTTCCATCAGGTAAGCGATGCAGGGGTCCGAGTTGATGACGATCTCATAGGCCAGTCCCATCTGGCCGCGTTTGTAGTTGCGCTCGGTGTGGATGAAGCGTTTGCCAAATGACCAGTGTTGATAGCCGATGGGCATACCGACACTGGAGTAGGCATCCATCATCTGCTCGGCGGTGATCACCTCGATCTGATTGGGGTAGGTATCCAGTCGATAAAACCTGGCGACCCGGGCTATCTCCTGATGATAAGTCTCCAGCAGATCGAAGTTCCAATCCGGGCCATCGTCCAGTGGCGGTATTTTTCTTGCGGTTTCTACCATATGACCTCCCTCACGCCGCTTGCTTCTTGAACAGCTCCCGGAATACCGGATAAATATCCTCGACCTTGCGAATGTGCTCCATCGCGAAGTGGGGGAACTGGCTGGCCACCGACTCGTACTCGTGCCACAGGGTCTGGTGGGCGCGGGTGGTGATCTCTATATAGGAGTAGTACCGCACCCGCGGCATGATATCCCGGGTCAGGATCTCCCGGCATTGCGGCGAATCATCAGCCCAGTTGTCACCATCGGACGCTTGCGCCGCATAGATGTTCCACTGGTTGGCCGGGTAACGCTCGTTGATGATGTCGTTCATCATCTTGAGTGCGCTGGAGACTATGGTGCCGCCGGTCTCCTGGGAGTAGAAAAACTCGTGCTCATCCACTTCCTTGGCCTGGGTGTGATGGCGAATGTAGACGACTTCCACGTTCTTGTAGGTCCGGCTCAGGAACAGGTAGAGCAGGATATAGAAGCGCTTTGCCATCTCCTTGGTGGCCTGATCCATGGAACCCGACACGTCCATCAGGCAGAACATCACCGCCTGGCTGGACGGCACGGGCCGTTTGACAAAGTTGTTGAACTTGAGATCGAAGGTGTCGATGAAGGGGACAGCTGAGATCCGCCGTTTCAGCTCTCGGATCTCCTTCTCAAGCAGGGCTATTTCGGCGAAATGCTCGTTGGGATCGGTGGCCAGCAGGGCCATCCTCTCTTCCAGTTCATGCAACTGGCGTTTCTTGCCGGCTTGCAGTGCCATACGCCGCGCCAGCGAGTTTTGCAGAGAACGCACCACGTTGATATTGGCTGGCACCCCGTTGGAGGTGTAACCCGCCCGGTAGGTCTTCATCTCCATCAACTGGTTGAGCTGGGTTTTCTGCAAGCGAGGCAGCTCCAGATCTTCAAACAGCAGATCCAGATACTCATCCTTGGAGATCTGAAACACGAAGTCATCTTCGCCTTCACCTTGATTGGATGCCTGACCTTCGCCCGCTCCCTGACCACCGCCCCCTCCTTTGGGGCGGTCAATCTTGTCACCGGAGACGAACTGGTCATTGCCGGGATGCACCATTTCCCGCTTACCGCCTTGCCCCTGATGGAAATGGGGTTCGCCGATATCCTTGGTCGGTATGCTGATGCTCTCGCCCTTGTCCACGTCCTGAATGCTGCGCTTGGAGACAGCATCCGAGACCGCTTGTTTTATTTGCTTCTTGTAGCGGCGGATGAAGCGCTGCCGATTGACAGCGCTTTTGTTTTTGCCGTTGAGCCTGCGGTCGATAAAATGCGCCATAACTCCCCCTTGAACCACGGCAGGGTCAGGATGACTTGCGTACCCTGAGATACCATTCGGAGAGCAGTCGCACCTGTTTGCGGGTGTAGCCTTTCTCCATCATCCGTTCGACAAAGTTATCGTGCTTCTTCTGCTCCTCAGCCGAGGTTTTGCTGTTGAAGGAGATAACCGGCAGCAGCTCTTCCGTGTTGGAGAACATCTTCTTCTCGATCACGGTGCGCAGCTTCTCGTAACTGGTCCAGTTGGGGTTACGGCCTGCATTGTTGGCCCGGGCTCGCAGCACGAAGTTGACGATTTCGTTGCGAAAATCTTTCGGGTTGCTGATCCCGGCGGGTTTTTCAATCTTCTCCAGCTCGCTGTTGAGCGACGCGCGGTCAAACAGCTGGCCGGTCTCGGGGTCACGGTACTCCTGATCCTGGATCCAGAAGTCGGCATAGGTGACGTAGCGATCGAAGATGTTCTGGCCGTACTCCGAATAGGATTCGAGGTAGGCGGTCTGGATCTCCTTGCCGATGAACTCCACATAGCGCGGAGTCAGATAACCCTTGATGAACTCAAGGTAGCGATCGTGCAGCTCCTGCGGGAACTGCTCGCGCTCTATCTGTTGCTCCAGCACATAGAAGAGGTGTACCGGGTTGGCCGCCACTTCCGCGTGGTCGAAGTTGAAAACGCGAGAGAGGATCTTGAACGCAAAGCGGGTGGAGAGACCATTCATGCCCTCGTCCACACCGGCATAGTCGCGATACTCCTGATAGCTCTTCGCCTTGGGATCCGTGTCTTTCAGGCTCTCGCCATCATAGACCCGCATCTTGGAGTAGAGGCTGGAGTTTTCCGGCTCTTTCAGACGCGAGAGGACGGAGAACTGACCCAGCAGTTCCAGTGTGCCCGGGGCACATTTGGCATCGGTCAGTTCGCTGTTGATCAGCAGTTTTTCGTATATCTTCACCTCTTCCGAGACACGCAGGCAGTAAGGCACCTTGACGATATAGACCCGGTCGAGGAAGGCCTCGTTATTCTTGTTGTTACGGAACTGCTGCCACTCTGATTCGTTGGAGTGAGCCAGCAATATGCCGTCGAAGGGCAGGGCGGAGAGCCCCTCTGTGCCGTTGTAGTTGCCTTCCTGGGTCGCGGTCAGCAGAGGATGCAGCACCTTGATGGGTGCTTTGAACATCTCCACGAACTCCATGATCCCCTGGTTCGCCTTGCACAGCGCTCCTGAGTAGGAGTAAGCATCTGCATCATCCTGGGCATAATGCTCCAGCATGCGGATGTCGACTTTGCCGACCAGAGAGGAGATATCCTGGTTGTTGTCATCACCCGGTTCTGTCTTGGCGATGGCAATCTGATCGAGGATGGATGGGTTGACCTTCTCTACCTTGAACTTGGAGATGTCGCCACCGAACTCGTGCAGCCGCTTGGCCACCCAGGGTGACATGATGGGGCGTAGATAGCGGCGCGGTATGCCGTACTCTTTTTCCAGCAGCTCGCCATCCTCTTCGATGTCGAACAGACAGAAGGGGTGGTCATTGACCGGCGAGCCCTTGATGCGATAGACAGGCACTTTTTGCATCAAGGATTTGAGCTTCTCAGCCAGAGAGGATTTGCCGCCGCCAACCGGCCCCAGCAGATAGAGGATCTGCTTCTTCTCTTCCAGCCCCTGGGCCGAGTGCTTGAGGTAGGAGACGATCTGCTCGATGGCCTCTTCCATGCCGTAGAAATCTTTGAAGGCGGGATAGCGTGCAACGACGCGGTTGGAAAAAAGGCGACTGAGTCTGGGATTGACCGAAGTATCGATCATTTCCGGCTCGCCGATGGCGACCAGCAAGCGTTCGGCAGCGGAGGCGTAGCAGGCTTTGTCCTGCTTACACATATCCAGAAATTCCTGGATGCTGTACTCCTCTTCCCTGGCTTTCTCGTATCGCTGTTGATAATGCTCGAAGATGCCCATAACTTTGCCCTCGTTATAGTCGCTTACCCTGAAAAGAGTGGATCACTACTTTTGTTCTGTTTACCTCATTAAGCCTAGTCAACAGCCCCCAGTAATCCATCACCATCTATTGGTTTAAATTTGCAAGGGTACTTCCCGATCCTGATGCGGGAAGGCGCAATCAGTGACACACCTATGTTACTGACTGTTAAATTATTTTTGCCACGATAGTGAGGTGAATGTCAAAGAGATAAAAAATAAATGTTTGCCAGAAAATGGAAAGGACAACGCATTGTTCGGGTCAGTTGGCTGTAACGCAGACGGGGCAAGGGAAGGAGGAAAATCGAATGGAAATGGTTATTACGTTTACGTCAGCGGAATGATGCTTGTTTGGTATTAAAGCTCTAATTTTTACATTGACGCTACATTTCTGCTGCTCTAGATTGGCCCTGTGTCGGCAGCCATCGCTTTAGCAAGAGAGTGATGGCTGCTGATACAAAGCTCTGTTTAAGCACGTTTCCGTTGGCTTGACCCTCGCATATGCGAGGGTCTTATTTTTTCAGCGGGTTGTGGATGTGCACTGGCATGATCAACTGTCAGGGGTGGGGTAGAGCCGTGATACCGCTGCCAGCACCTCGGCGAATGGATGTGCCGCCAGCTGGCCAAATCCCGCCAGGCTTTTTGCCTTGACCCGGGTGGTCAATGGCGTGGCGATACCGCACAGAAAACGGGTCAGAATGCGAGGATGGTTGGTGTGGCACAAGGCTATCAGGGGATTGCACCAGGCACGCAACCCGTTTTCGTTGGGCAGGGTGAGGGTCGGCAGTGGCGGCAGTACGGCAACCTCGCCACGGCAGACGGAGCAGTGTCCGCATTTGCTGGGTGCCTGCTCGTCGGCAAAGTAGCGGGCCAGCTCCTGACTCAGGCAGTGGCGTGATGTAAAAAAGGCCAGCAAGGCCTGCAGCCGAGCCAGTTCACTCAACTCCTTCTTCTCGAACAGGGCATAGAGCTCGTCTGCCAATGCATTGATATCAACATCTTGGCGCAGCACCCGATAGACATCGGTCATCTGCTTGCTCTCCAGCTCTATCCAGCCCTGTTGTTGCAGATAATCCAGGGCTGCTGCCGCACGGTGCCGTTCCCCCTGATAACCCTGCCAGAGGGCATCGAAGTCTATGGTGCACCAGCTGCGGGCCTGCGGTGCACAGGCAAACAGCTGCTCCAGAAACTGGCGTCGGTCGGGATTGAAACGGGTCAGGATCTCGGCCTTGTCCAGCATGAACTTGAAGCGATATTCGGCGAAGTAGCTGTAGGCAGGCATGATGACACCCGCCATTTCCAGATAGACCAGCAGGGTCTTGAGCGGCAACTGACGGATGTTGGTGTCGTTGGAGAGACGCAGCAGACCAAACTCCCACTCGCTGCCACTTTGCGACAGGATCTCGAGCAGCGTCACTATGGCGGCGCGATCCGGCGTATCCCCGTACACGAAATTTTCCAGCACGGGGAGCTGTGCGCGATTGGCCAGCACTATGCAGCGGGAAGGGTGTCCATCCCGGCCGGCACGGCCAATTTCCTGACTGTAGTTTTCGATGGATTTGGGCAAGTCATAGTGGATGACCCGGCGAATATCGGCCTTGTCGATCCCCATGCCAAAGGCGATGGTGGCGACAATGCAGTCCACCTTGCCAGCCATGAAGTCATGCTGGATCTGGCTGCGCAGGGTCGAGTCGAGCCCGGCGTGATAGGCACTTGCCCTGATCCCTGCCCGCCGCAGCAGGTCGGCACAATGCTGCGCCGTGTGTTGCAAGGTGACATAGACGATGGTGGGGGCCGTAGGCTCTCGTCGTACTTCTGCTTGCAGCCAGTCATCACGCGCCTCGGCGGGCAGCGGCACGACCGCCAGATCCAGGTTGGCGCGATAAAAACCGGTGACGACCAGTCCCTCATCCTCGATGTCGAATTTGGCCTGCATGTCGGCCATGACAGCCGGGGTGGCGGTCGCGGTCAGCAACAGTACCTGAGGTATCTTCAGCTCGCGGCGATAAGCGGGCAGCTTGAGGTAGTCGGGTCGAAAGTTGTGGCCCCACTCCGAGATGCAGTGCGCTTCATCCACCACCAGCATCGACAGTGGCACCTGCTGGATGAAGCGACGAAAGCGCTCGTTCTTGAGTCGCTCTACCGAGATCATCAGGATCTTGAGCTGACCGTCACTGACCTGCTGCATCACGCGACGACTCTCCTCCGGTGTCTGGCTCGAATCCAGGGTAGCCGCGGCAATCCCTTTGCTGTGGAGAAAAGCGAGCTGGTCGTGCATCAGCGCGATCAGCGGGGAAATCACCAGGGTCAGATGGGGCAGGGCGAGGGCTGGCAGTTGATAACAGAGAGACTTGCCGGAGCCGGTGGGGAAGATGGCAGCCGCACTCTGGCCTGCCAGCAACCGGCTGATCACCGCCTCCTGACCGGGCCTTAAATGGTCGAAGCCGAAGTGGCGGGTCAAGAGGGATGAGATCATGGCAAGGACTCCAGCGCAAAACTGCCATGATATCACCGCCGGGGGATGCCTGAACGGCCCTTTAGGGGAAAACAGCATCCATTTGGACGCTGTTGATATTGTGTTATCGCATTGTTGTAGTTTTTTTGTGAGGTAAACCGGATATTTTTCAGTGATTATGTGGAAAAAAGCGATTGCAGATGGGATATTCCTTGTCCGTAACCCCGTGTGTTTCCGGACTGACTCAATAGAAGGCTTGCCGGGGCAGACGACGCCAGCCTGTGACATGGGTGTCGCCTGGTGTAGTGGTTGCCAACAGGACTAATGATTCACGCACTTCGGTGCTCAGGGACTATTTGATGACACAACAACACCCCCTCATGAGACTGGTCAACAGCACCAGTCTGGTAAGCCAGATCCTGGTCGGTCTGGTATTCGGTATCCTCCTTGCCATGTTCATGCCCGAATGGGCCAAAGCAGTCGGTCTGCTCGGCAGCCTGTTTGTCGGTGCACTGAAGGCGGTCGCGCCGCTGCTGGTATTCGTGCTGGTGATGGCGGCGATCATCGGCCACAAGCAGGGCCAGAAAACCAATATTCGCCCGCTGCTGGCCCTCTACCTGTTCGGTACCTTCGCCGCGGCCCTGGTGGCGGTGATTGCGAGCTTCCTGTTTCCCACCACCCTGCATCTGGTGGCCAACACGGCGGACATCACGCCGCCAGGGGGCATCACAGACGTATTGCAAACCTTGCTGTTCAACATAGTGACCAACCCGGTCAAAGCGCTGATGGATGCGAACTATATTGGCATTCTGGCCTGGGCCATCGGCCTGGGCATCGCCATGCGTCACGCCAATGACAGCAGCAAGGCCCTGATCACCGACCTTTCCCACGGTGTCTCTGCCATCGTCAAGGTAGTGATCCGCTGCGCGCCCCTCGGTATTCTGGGGCTGGTGGCATCCACTCTGGCCGAAACCGGCTTCGATGCCTTGTTCGGTTACGCCCAGCTACTGCTGGTGCTGATTGGCTGCATGCTGTTCATCGCCTTGGTGGTCAACCCGCTCATCGTGTTCTGGAAGATCAGACGCAATCCCTATCCGCTGGTGCTGACCTGCCTCAAAGAGAGCGGCGTGACCGCCTTCTTTACTCGCAGCTCCGCCGCCAACATCCCGGTCAACATGGCGCTGTGTGAAAAACTGCGTCTGCCGGAAGATACCTATGCGGTCTCCATTCCGCTGGGCGCTACCATCAACATGGCCGGCGCCGCTATCACCATCACAGTGCTTGCCATGGCGGCGGTGCACACACTGGGGATGGAAGTGGATCTGGCTACCGCTGTGCTGCTCTCTGTGGTGGCCACCATCAGTGCCTGTGGCGCCTCCGGTGTGGCTGGTGGCTCTTTGCTGCTGATCCCGCTGGCGTGCAGCCTGTTTGGCATCGGCAACGACATCGCCATGCAGGTCGTTGCCGTGGGCTTCATCATAGGTGTGTTGCAAGATTCTGCCGAGACAGCCCTCAACAGCTCCACCGACGTGCTGTTCACCGCAGCTGCCTGTATGGCCGAAGATGAAACCCTGCTGGATGCCGCGCCGCTGCCCAGCCGCGAAGCCTGATAGTCAGCTTCATCAAACCATTGAAAACGCCCTCTTGTGAGGGCGTTTTTTTATGTACGCTATCGCTGGCCGAGTGCATCAGGATATGAGATCCCTTCAATGGGATGGATGCGTGTGGGCTGAAGGTCATGGCGTAAACAGGGGCCAGCTTGCCAACAGACATACCCGCCGGATGGGCTAGCTGTCAGCCGCTTTCCATGTCCGGCCAGCATACGACAACCGGGATCCTGTCATGAAAGGAGCAAGGAGTGTGGCTGGGGTGTTCAAGGGAGACATGCTGCGCGTCGGACTGGCAATGCGATGAGCTGGCCGAGCCGTGTATCTCGAAGGCACCCTGGCTGAGCCGAGTCCCGCATCGCCAAGGGCTGGGTCTATTGCGTTCGTGGATAGCGGCATTGCCGCTGGAGAGTGCGGTTTACCATTGGAGGAATGGGTTATTTGTGCATAAAAAATGCCCGCCATTACTGGCGGGCATTTGCTTTGCCGTTATGGTCTGGTGATTAGCCAAACAGCTGGTAAAGGATGGCGGAGATGGCAATGGTACCCATCAGAGCAACAAACGCGTTGCTGATGTGTCCCTGGTATTTCGCCATGGCTGGCACGCGTTTGATGGCGTACATCGGCATGATGAACAGAATGGTGGCGATGATGGGGCCACCCAGAGATTCAATCATGCCCAGGATGGAGGGGTTGGCAATGGCCGTGCCCCACAGGGTGAGGACGAAGAAGGCGATGATGAACATCTCCACCTTCTTGTGGTTCGGCTCTTTGCCGGATTTGCGCATGTTTTGGACGATCATCCCTTTCAGGCCTTCACGGGCACCCAGGTAGTGGCCAAAGAAGGAGGATACGATGGCGACAAACGCAACCAGCGGACCGAAGTAGGAGATGAGGGGGCTTGCGTGCTGGTTCGCCAGATAGGAGAGCACGGCAATGTTCTGTGACTTGGCTTCTGCCAGCTGGGCCGGGGTCAGGCTCATGACGCAGGAGAAGACGAAGAACATCACGAAGCCCAGCAGTATGGTGGCAGTGCGCTTGAGAATGGCATCGGACTTCTCGACCGCATGTTCGCCATGATCACGACGCTGGGCCAAAGAGAAGCTGGAGATGGCAGGGCTGTGGTTGAAGGAGAACACCAGTACCGGGATGGTCAGCCACAAGGTAGTGGCGAAATCCTTGGCAGACGGCACCTGGGACAGGGCGGCACCCGTCCAGTCAGGGATCAGGTAGAAGGAGATACCGACCAGGATGGCGATGAGCGGGTAGACCAGGAACTCGGTGACCTTCAGCATCAGCTTCTCGCCGGCCAGCATCACAGACATCATGCCCATGATCAGCACGATGGAGAGGATCCAGCGCGGAGGGGCAGCCATCTGCAACTGGTTGACCATGAAGCTTTCGACCGTGTTGGTGATACCGACACCGTAGATCAGCACTATGGGGTAGATGGCAAAGAAGTAGAGCAGGGTGATTAATTTACCTGCGCCCACCCCGAAATGCTCTTCCACTACTTCGGTGATGTCGGCATTGGGTCGCTTGGACGAAAGTACAAAACGGGCCAGGCCACGGTGGGCCAGATAGGTCATGGGACCGACCAGCAGCGCCATGACCACCAGTGGCCAGAAGCCACCCATGCCAGCGTTGATGGGCAGAAACAGGATACCCGCGCCGACGGCAGTGCCGAACAGGCTGATAACCCAGGTAGAGTCTTGTTTGCTCCAACCGCGAGATTGGATTGAGCTCGTTCCTTGCTCCTGTGCGGCTGCAACGTCCTGTGCGCCTGTGACTGTATTTGACATGTGTCTCACCCCGAATGTGTGTTTTTTGTTGAGTCGGCGCAAGGATACGGTTTTTTTAATCAAAAATGTTGATCAAATTCACCTTTGCGAGGGATAAACCCTCACACTTTTATAGAAATGTGATCGAAAGAATAAAAAATCAATTTTTTTTTAGAAATCTATACGTTAGTTTATTGTTAACGCGCAAATATTGCACTGGAATATGTTTGCAAAATGTTACATGGCAAGTTGGTGGGATAGCTGGCGGATCATGCTGGCAGTCGCCCCCCAGATGAAGTGATCCTGCCAGGGTATCCAGTAGATGGTGTGCAGCTGATCGGCCCTTGGAATGGTCAGGGCTATGTGGTGGCGTGGGTCCAGCAGATGATGGAGTGGTACTTCAAAGGCCTGAGCCACTTCATCCTGGCTCAAGGTGAGTTGATAATCGGCGGCAACCAGCCCCAGCACGGGTAGCACATCGTATTGGGAAATGGTGTTGAGGGGGGCCAGGGTACCGATGATCTCGACCTGAGCCGGTATGATGCCCAGCTCCTCCCAAGTCTCCCGCAATGCCGTGTGGATCAGGGTGTGATCGCCCGGATCCTGCCGACCGCCAGGAAAGCTTATCTGTCCCGCGTGATGTCGCAGGTGTGCGCTGCGGCGGGTCAGCAGTAGTTGCAAGCCGTCGGCCCGCTCCACCAGCGGCAGCAAGACAGCGGCAGGTTTGAGCCCTGCCACCGTCAGGTGATGGGCTGGGGCAGGGCGTTGCAGTAAAAAGCGGGTCAGCAGTTCGGCGCGGTCCATCTTGTTTATTCTCTCGAATCGTCTCTCAATCCTGCGCTTGGGCCTCTTTCATGGTCACTCCGTTAGCCATTCTGTCAGCTTCTCAGCTTCTCAGCTTCTCAGCTTCTCAGCTTATCCAGCAACGGCAGTATGCGGGCCACCTTGTCATAGGTTTCCTGATATTCACTGTCCACATCGGAGTCGGCGATGACACCGCCCCCGGCCCAGCAGTGCAGTTGGCCGTCTGCCGCTATCAGAGTGCGGATGCAGATGCTGGTGTCCATCCGGCCATGCTGGCTCAGATAGCCGATGCTGCCACAGTAAGCGTTGCGGCGCTGGGGCTCCAGCTCCTCGATGATCTCCATGGCCCTGATCTTGGGGGCGCCGGTGATGGAACCGCCCGGGAAACAGGCGCGCAGCAGATCCACCGCCTGCCAGCGGCTATCCAGCTCGCCGTGGATGGTGGACACCAGATGATGCACCGCCGGGAACGACTCCACGGCAAACAGGCTGGGCACGCTGACGGAGCCCGGACGGCTCACCCTGCCGATATCGTTGCGCAGCAGATCCACGATCATCAGATTCTCTGATCTGTCCTTATCGGCGCCAGCCAGTTCGAGGGCGCTGGCCTGGTCTTGCTGCGGATCGGCAAGTCGGGGGCGGGTACCCTTGATGGGCTTGGTTTCGATATGACGATCATCAAGCAGCAGAAACCGCTCGGGGGAGAGGCTTAGAATGGCGCTCTGTGGCAGGCGAACAAAGGCCGAGAACGGAGCCCGGTTGGCGCGGGACAACACCTGATAAGCCTGCCACTCATCGCCGCAATAGGCGGCGCTGAAGCGCTGGGTCAGGTTGATTTGATAACAGTCCCCGGCTCTCAGGTAAGCCTGTACCCGCGCAAATTTCTCGCCGTACTCGGCGCGGCTCATGTTGCTGCGCCACTCGCTCTGCAGGGCAAATGGCGGTGTTGGCATCTCGTGCTGCGCGGCCAGCCACTGCAGCCGGCGATGGAGGCCTGCTTCATCGCCCCAATGCACCAGCTGCCAGGCGCCGCTTGCTACGCTGCGCAGCAGGGCCCAGTCATAGATGCCGACTGCCATGTCCGGCACGGACACATCCTGTGCGGCCAGTGTCGGCAATCGCTCGAATCGACGGCCAAGATCATAGCCAAACAGCCCGAGGGCGCCGCCAATAAAGGGCAATTCGTCACAGTGCGGTGCTTTCTCGCCCAGCAGATCCCGTTGCCATTGTGCCAGCAGGGTCAGGGGATCCGTGTCAAACGACAGACACTGTTCGCCCCGGGTTATCCAGGTCAGTGGCCCCTCTGTCTGCAGGGTTGCCAGCGGGTCGGCGCTGATGATGTCAAAGCGGTTGTCCGCTCCCTGCGGGCCAGCCGATTCGAGCAACATGGCCCAGGGCTGATGATGCAGACGGGCAAACAACGCATGCAGCGCTGTCTGGTGATCAAAGTGGTGGATATGAAGAGTTGGTTTCATTTTTTGTTACACAGGCAACAGTTTGCACCCTGCTCCCTAGCCGGTATGGGGGGGCAAGCGTATCATAGGCATCGGAATTTTTAGAACAAACACGCCGTTGTCTATCGGGCCGACAGGCATATCGCCTGACACTATGACACCGAAGCACGGCTCATATGGAAGCCCTTGCTCTGTCACCACGACGGAGACAAGGACCAGTGAGGATGATATGAGCATCATTAAAAAACAGGATTTTATCGATTCCGTCGCCGACGCCCTGCAGTACATCTCCTACTATCACCCCCTTGATTTCGTCCATGCCGTCAAGGCTGCCTATGACCGTGAGGTCAACCCGGCCGCCAAGGATGCCCTGGCCCAGATCCTGATCAACTCCCGCATGTCAGCCGAAGGGCATCGTCCCCTGTGCCAGGATACCGGTATCGTTACCTGCTTCGTCAAGATAGGCATGCAGGTGCAGTGGGACAGCGACATGACGGTGCAGGAGATGGTGGATGAGGGGACGCGCCGTGCCTACACCAATCCGGACAACCCGCTGCGCGCCTCCGTGCTGGCCGACCCGGCCGGCAGCCGCAAGAACACCAAGGATAACGCCCCTGCTGTCGTGCATATCGACATGATCCCGGGCAACAAGGTGGAAGTGAGCATAGCGGCCAAGGGCGGCGGCTCCGAGAACAAATCCAAGATGGTGATGCTCAACCCATCCGACGATGTTGTCGAGTGGGTACTGAAAACAGTGCCGACCATGGGCGCCGGCTGGTGCCCGCCCGGTATGCTGGGCATCGGCATTGGTGGCACCGCCGAGAAAGCGGCCGTGCTGGCCAAGGAAGCCTTGATGGAGCACATCGACATTCAGGAGCTGATCGCCCGTGGTCCCAAGACCACCGAAGAGAAGCTGCGGGTCGAACTCTATGACAAGGTCAACAAGCTCGGGATCGGTGCTCAGGGTCTGGGCGGCCTCACTACCGTGCTGGACGTGAAGGTCAAGAGTGCCCCGACCCATGCCGCCTCCAAGCCGGTGGTGATGATCCCCAACTGCGCCGCCACCCGCCATGTCCACTTCGAGCTGGATGGCTCGGGGCTGGCCGAATTGACCCCGCCGAAACTGGCCGATTGGCCGGAGATCACTCGCGAAGCCGGGGCCAATGTGCGCCGTGTCAATGTTGACGGTATCACCAAGGCGGAGCTCGCCAGCTGGAAGAGCGGCGACACAGTGCTCCTCTCCGGCAAGATCCTTACCGGTCGTGATGCAGCCCACAAGCGCATTGCCGACATGTTGAAAAATGGCGAGGGTCTGCCGGAAGGGGTAGATTTCACCAACCGTTTCATCTACTACGTTGGTCCGGTTGATGCGGTTCGTGACGAAGTGGTTGGCCCTGCCGGCCCCACGACGTCCACCCGAATGGACAAGTTCACCGACATGATGCTGGGGGAAACCGGCCTCATCGGCATGATCGGCAAGTCCGAGCGTGGCCCCAAAACAGTCGAGAGTATCAAGCAGCACAAAGCTGTTTATCTGATGGCCGTGGGGGGTGCAGCCTACCTGGTCGCCAAGGCGATCAAGAAGTCGCGGGTGGTGGCTTTTGCAGACTTGGGTATGGAAGCCATCTACGAGTTCGAGGTGGAAGATATGCCAGTGACGGTGGCTGTCGATTCTCAAGGCAACAATATCCACGAAACAGGCCCGGCCTACTGGTCGGCCAAGATTGCCGAGCTGGATGGCAAGCTCTCCTGAGCGTCGTGTTGAGCCAGGGCCAAGGATACTCGTATCATTCCTGTGGAGTGGCACGAGCAAACGACCAGGCCGTCTGTGACATTGGATGACAGCGTAAAAAGGCGACCTCAGGGTCGTAATGCCGATCAGTTAAGGATCCATTGACCGATCCTGCTGATGTGTAAAAATCCGAAACCTGTTGATTTGGTTTCGG
>NZ_JAPDBE010000065.1:0-17707 GCF_027705025.1 Aeromonas sp. D3
AAAATCTCTTTTCTGGTCTGACGGCGCTTACTGCTGAATTCACTGTCGGCGAAGGTAAGTTGATGACTCATGATGAAACCTGTTCCATGGCTCCAGATGACAAACATGATCTCATATCAGGGACTTGTTCGCACCTTCCCTAGCACAATGTCAAGTTGTTAAAGAGCATCGCTAAGATTTGTCACCTAATTAGCCGAAGCAAGCCGTTCGATGTACTGAACAGCAACCGTCAGCAATGTGAACTACTGACATTACTTCAAGTTGGTAGGTGGCTTTATCCGCTTGTTGCTGGCAACACTGTCAGCAACTCTCGGTTATTACTTACCGATCCACCGGGCCAGCAGTGCTGACCAAGTGCGGTGAATAATAGCAGGCGAATCTTGTAGGTCAATAGGTGCCAAGGCGCATATAAATGGACTATTATGCTTAAAATGATGATTCTATTCATATGTTAAGAATATAAAATCATGCGTATATTGCTCAATGATTGTTGTTGACATTTGCGTGTTTTTCTGAAATATCATTTAAACTGGTTTATAGCCGTTTAACGAAGCGATAGGTTTTTTGGGCTTATGATGACAAGCCTTGGCTGCGGGCATTTTTAAATAGATTTATGCACTGAAATATTTTTGAAAAAAAGATGAAATCTTGGATTTTTTGGCGTTTTTTTAGTCACCCATGCATGAAAGCGACCTGCTCTACAGGGCTGAAATGGCAAAGTGCTTGAGTGGACTGTTTTTTTATACAGTGGTGTGAAAATGTCGTCGATGCCGACGACGCGACCGTCGAGATTTTTTATCGTTTGGTAAAAGCGTTTGGTGAAAAAAGCGGGATTGCTCCCGCTTTCATGCCACCGACCTTGCTCTACTTGTACAGACTGACGCTGCAATCCTCTCTGGATGCCATACAGTCTCGGGCTGGGCTGCCATCTGGTTCAATCTGATAAATCCTCTCCTTCTCTACTCGATATATAGCTGATTTGGTCTTGAGCGGGATGGCGAAGGGGCCTTGCCAATCCACAGAACAACTTGGCTCTTGGAAGTTGCCATTGTCATCCATCAGCGATGCACCACAGCTTTCGATAACTGTCAGACCATTCTTCTGGATCGTGATGAACTCCTCAGTACCGTTACCACCAGCAAAGTTGAAGCTACGCTTGCCAATGAAGGGGAGAGGCTGTGCGCCTTGTTGAGCTGTTTGGGGAGCGGCTTCTTCTTTTGCTGCCTCGCACATCTTGCTCAGCAGTGCGTCGATCATGATCTCAGGCTGTGGCTGACCGTTTATCTCCAACGCTTCCACGCTGAATTCCTCGCCTTGAACCCACATCTGAAGCATGCCCCGTACAGGTCTATCCCCATATGTGAATGTGCCACTCACATTGACCAACTTGCGCCCATCAGCGGCTGTGCCTGCCGACCAATCGGGATCTTTGAAGAAGCTATCGGCCTGCTGATCCAAGGTCACGCCTGGGCAACTATCCAGTTCGCCCTCTTTCACGGTCAGCTCGTCCCATTTGCTGAGCAGTCCAGCTTGAGCAGCAGGGACCATCAGCAGTGACACGCTGGCCGCCAGAGCGAGCCTCTTTACCCTTACCATACCCATTGGAATGCCCTCACAGCCTGATAGTTGTAGCGTTTATCGAACTCTTCTTGGGTCAGACACAGCACACGGATGAACTCAATGACCGACAGTAAAACGGGGATCCCCGTTGTGCAGGCAGCCAAATAGATCAGACCCCAGCCCCAGTTTCCGGTGTAGAACTTATGTAGGCCCAGACCGCCGCCAAAGAACATCAAGATGGCCATCAAGACCTTCCGCTTGCCCCGATGGTGAACTGTGCTTCCCACTGGTGCTGATTGGACTGGTGCTTGTGTCGGTGAAGGTTCACGAATAGGCCATGCCGTCACATCAATTGGATTGGGTATCACCGCTGCTATCGCTTTGGCTTTCTTCTTGGCCGTACCGAAGGTATCGATGGCATCAACGAAAGAGCCTGTCAGCGATAGCTCAACAATTCCTTCTTCCGGCGAGCTGAAATGCACCGTGACCCGTTGACCAAACGGGTTAACCCCGTACTTCCAGGATGCTTCCAGTGTTCCCTTAGCCCGGTCAGCTTTCTTGATGGTGCCACCCTCTGCTTGCAGGTGAGCGGCTACATGCTCGAAGACTGTCTCATAATCGTCATGACTGCGTAGAACGAGGTCAGATAGCGTAGTTATCGTGGGAGATCCCATGGTTTTGCTCCTTGTTGGTTGAACTACAGATAGTGGTGATTGGCCCCGACAGGTGGTGTCGGGGATTGAAATAAGTGGCGTGAAATTTGGGTTACATCCGGCTGAGCAGGGTCTTGAGGTCACGCTTGACCAATTGCTGTATACCTTTTGGGGAAACTACCTCTAAATAGGGAAGATAGGTTTTTATCACAGGTAACAATTGAGAACCACTGAAAACGCGGCTTGCCAGCAAGATGCTGCCGTCCTCCAGCTCTCTGATAAAAGCCTGCTCGGGAAGGATGTTCCTGAGCTTGAACTCGTGGGCGATGGGTGAAGCCGCCTTGATAACGACTTCATGGGATGGGATGGCCTCTTGCTCGATCAACCGTTGGAGTATCTGTTGCTGAGGTTCTGCGATAGTGGCTGCTGCCTCCGTCAGCCTGATGAGCGATATTCGGGATAGGGGCTCAATAAACGGTGCTTCCGTGGATACACCTGCCAAGTACCAGCGGCCTCGCTTATTGACCAAGCGATATGGCTCAACCTCTTGTTCTGTTTGCTCACCAACCCAAGTCAGCCTGGCTTTGAGCTGTTGGCTGATCGCTTTGGCAAGCGGCTTTAACCATTGGTGGTGGCTGTCATCTTCATCAAGTTGAAAGCCTGACAGAACGAACACGGGGGACCCATTGGGGTTGAGCCATTGCTTGAGCAGAGCGTCGTGATCGTCCGGGAACAGCGCTTTGGCCCCAACTTGCTCACACAGCCGAAGGATCGCGGGAGTCGATGCTCTACCGAAATAGGATGGGTCAAGCCAATAGGTCTGCCCCTCACGCTCCAATGGCAAGTAAGCCAGTCTGACGTTCAGATCCCGTTGTATGGTGCGTGGTGAGACGTTGAACTCATGAGCCAGTTCGGAGATCACCAACCGCTGTCCGTGATTGAGCTTGGTCAGGATCACGCCGAGGCGCTGGGCTAAGGTGTCGTGTTCTGCCATCCAGGGGAGCATCGTAGTCAAAGGTATCCAAGTGTCACGGAGGTGCCCGACAGGGCGTGTCGACTTGGATTTTCACGACAGGTTAGTGTTTGGGTAAGCAGAGTTGGTATAGCTGCAGGGACTTTGGTATCTGAAAATGCGGAAAAGTTGATGGAATGCCGACGATCGCGTCGAGTTTGGCCCGCCAGCACGTCACGACCGTCGGCATTTTTCCCTAAATTCCTCCGTTTTGGCCGAGTTTGGGTAGGGCCGAGTGGGCCACTTTGTTGGATATCAACGCCTGTTCCACACAGTTGGCCACTTGGGTACTGGTGTGCCGCAGTCTGCTGGCGTGCAGGTGGGCATATCGTTGGCTGGTCTGGCTGCTGGCATGACCTAACTGGGCTTGCACGTCATACAAGGTTCCGCCACTGGAGACTATCAAGGCTGCGACTGAGTGGCGGCAGGTATGGATACAGACTGGCCCCTCAATCCGTGCCCGCTTGAGCATCCGGTTAAATGGTCTGGTGACGTTGTTGAGCGGCTGGCCCTGTTTCTGTCCGGGAAACAGATAGGGGTTCCCTTCTATAAGGTGGGTCTCCTTGAGGATCTGCATGGCCATATGGTTGAGGTGGAGGATCCGGCTTTTCCCATTCTTGGTGTGGGGGATGAACAAGGTCAGCTGGGATTGATCAAGGTGTTCCCACTTGGCCAGTCTCAGCTCGTCCTTACGCAACCCTGTCAGCAACAGCAGTTTGACGTACTGACCGGCATAACGGTTTTCATCGATATCCGCAGCCATAAACAGCCGTCTGATCTCCCCTTTGTCCAGATAGCGGGTGCGTTGGTTGTTCTCAGTCAGGCTCTTGAGATGTCTCATTGGGTGTTGTTCCAGATAACCCATCCGAACGCTCCAAGTCAGGATCGCTTTGAGCAAGGTGGTGATCCGGTTGTTGGTGGCTGGCTTTACCTTGCTCAGCAAGTTGGTTTGCAGGGCCTGGCCTTGCTCAAGCTTTATCTCAGACAGTAACCGTGATCCCAATGCTGGTTTTACGTGGTCACGAAAGCGTTGTGCATCATCCCGCCATGATCGTTTGTGGTGCATGGCATAGGGGAAGTAATGCTGTTCAAACAACTCGGTCAGGGTGAGTTCCTGCCGCTTATCTTCCTTCTGTTGCTTGGGGTCGATGCCTTGCGAAAGCAGCCGTTTATAGTCTGTAGCGATCTCTCTGGCCGTGTTCAGGTCAACATCGGGGAAGCGGCCTATGGATATAGCCCGTTTACGTCCTTGCCACAGATAACGAAGCAGGAATTTCTTGGAACCTTCACCTTTGCCTACCAGACATTTAAAGCCTGGGATCTGGGTGTCGCTGTATTCGGCTTCTGTTGATCTGGCATGGGGTGGGTTCGGTGGTAGCGCCTCAATGGCTTTTTGAGTGAAGCGAAATCGGGAGGGAGCATTTGCCATCGTCTGTCTCCTGTCATTTGATGAGTGGGGTAGGGCTGGTCTGCCCAAGAAAAAACAGCACAGGGATGTCAATTCCTTGTGCTGCTGGGATGAGATTGGGGATTGGGCTGAGCCTAATGCTGGTCTTAGGCCAGAGGTGGAACTGGGCTTGGCCTACTTCCGGTCGATATCCGGTCTTCTGGGCGGGAAAATTCGCCAAACGTAGAAATTTGCCGTCGGTGGCGACGAGCTGACGAATTGACCTAAACGGTTCCCACCGCTTCGTCGCCACCGACGCGACTTTTTCAGCTCTTTGCCTGAACTGGATCAGTCTGGCGTCACCGTCAGGGTGAATACATCCATCTGCGCGTAGCAGCAAAAGCTCTGCTGCCAGACATCAAACCATTCATGCACCTCTGTCAGTGACATCTGCCCCATCAACGAATGGGTGTACTCACCCATGCTGAAATCGAAATCCAACTCCTTGGCGAGCTCGACACACCAGCCTTGGCCCACATAGGCAAAGTCGGTGACATAGCGCAGGTGCCAGCCGTCATCCCAGCGTTCAAGACGGATCTCGACAGGGTGATAGCCTCCAGTTGTTGCGCTGTAGTCTGGATCTCGATAGTTGAGGGTCAGGGTTGCGGGTGTTGTGCCATCCGGGATCTCGTCTGGGAAATCCTCCAGCGCCGAGCTGATGGCTTGCTCCAGTAGCGTTTGCAGGTCGTGACTTATCCTCACAGGCAAGCCCGTGATAACGAGGGTAGGTTTCATGTTTGGTTCTCTTGAAGTGAAAGGTGGGGATTCGCGTGATGGAATAGAGCGGGCTGTCGACGTGGGTTAGTTGGTGGTGCTGACCTTTGGCAGCTTGGCCTTGAGACTCTCAAACCACTCGGTATGCTTGCCCGTGATCAGATGACCGAACCGCACTTCCGGCGCTGCCTTGGTCAATTCCAGATGGCGCAGTACGGCAGCCAGGAACCCCGCATTATTGCTGCTGCCTTTGAAGTGCCAGATAACCTTGAACAGGCCGGAAGTAAATGCCTTGTCCGACTGTTGCTCATTCAGCAGATCGACGACTTGCGCCAAGCCGAACCACTCCTTGGAACAAAGGCCACCGCCACTACTGCCGGTCAGACGGATCAACAGCTCAGTTTGCTCAGGCTCATGACCGATCTCATAGCCCACAGTGGTAGTTGAGCCTGGCGAGAGCAACATGGCGACACCACTGGTC
Organism: Aeromonas sp. D3; assembly: GCF_027705025.1. Taxonomy (NCBI): domain Bacteria; kingdom Pseudomonadati; phylum Pseudomonadota; class Gammaproteobacteria; order Aeromonadales; family Aeromonadaceae; genus Aeromonas; species Aeromonas sp. D3. The sequence continues at coordinate 5,868 of NZ_JAPDBE010000065.1, forward strand.
AAGATAACCTTGGCAGATAGAATGGGTTTATCGCTGGCCTTGTTCTCGGGCTGAGTATTGGTCTGCTGGCTGGCGGCTTGTTTGTTGGTCTTGCTATTCATATTGGGATCCTCAGGTAACTCAGATAGTGGATTTCAGGTAGATGGTGGTGCCCAAGTCGGGCTGTGCCTGTTCAGGTTTTAGAACGAAGGCCAGATGCTGGAATACAGGGAGTGGAGCTGACAGGGCATCGAACGGAGTGCCGTAACCGGAGAAGTGATATGGCTCCCATGTTTCCACTGCTGGGAGTGGCAGCCAGAACACGGCATCTTCTGCGCAGTCGATCAGCTGGATGGTTCCCGCAGCTAACCGCCAGTAGTCGGCGTAGTAACCGTTGTCGTCATCCCGGACTGACTCTCTCGTATGGGATGCTATCGAGATCAATACTTCAGGTGCTTCACTGTGCAGGGACTTGGCCTTAAGCACGGTTGCCTCTTTGACCACGACCAGCAGCACAGGCTGGTTTTCATCTGGCAGGAACTCAGGGACATACATACCGTTTGTGATGACCTCCTGCATCAGCAAGCTCAGCGTTTGCCAACTGTAGGCATACCCCTTGAGCGTTTCGTGGGAAGCGTATTTCCCTTCTTGGATGAACTCGTCCATGGCTAATCCCCCTCAGTCCGCTGGCCCAGTGATATAGCCGATAGTACCGCCGATGATGGTGCCAGCGACGGCACCAGGGATACCACCTCTGGCACCGATACCTGCCCCAGTGATAGCTCCCTTTACAGCCCCTTTGGTGCTGCCCTTGACCGTGAAATCGACACTGCCGTCTCTCATTGGCTTGATGCTGATCGCGGCGACTTGCTTACGTAAAATTTGGTGGATAAACATGTTCTGTCCTTTGGATCATTGATATGAAAAAGGCCCTGAGCGGTTAGCTCAGGGCCTGATGTTCTGGATGAACATGGTTTTAATATGCATTTAAAATACAGTTCTTTACGGCATCATGGTTTCCAATAAAGACATATAGTATGCTGTCGATAAAAATCGGCTATAGAGACTGCATATGGAGAGTTGTGTGGACGAGAAAAATTTTGACATTATATACCCTGCAACTAACGGCGGCGAACCAATAAAGACAATGGATCGGGATGGTAAAATTTTATTTCGCTTCCCAGATGTTGTTCGAGTCTTAGGGAAGGTGCGAATAAGTCACCAAACATAAAAATGCGCCTTTGTAAGTATTTGAATTTAATAAACTAATTTTTTCAGTTTCGTTGTGGAGGGTGCTTATTCGCACCCTCCCTAGGTCGACTCTGTGTTCTGGATATAGTGTCTCGATGTTCTCAACTGCTTCTTTGGTCAGCCTGTATGCAATAAAATAATGATAATATTTGTGCCCGTCATCATATAGTGATTCGCCAAGAAATAGCTGATTTCTAGCCTTTGATGCAATCGCTTCAGTTTTTTTATTTATAGCAATGGCTTCATCATAAAAAGGTATGCAACATAAAGCCCTTCCTTGAGAAGAAAGACGGTTAGCCAAGTTGGTTAGGACCATTGACTTAAGGTCATTAACTGCCTGAGTATTTTCAGGTTTTTGATTCCAGTCAGGTTTTGGGATTCGATGAAGAGATTTTCTGTAATAGATGATGGCTTTCATTAGGTCGTCTGAATACCATTCAACTCTTCGAGTCTCGTAGAGTACGGAATAGCAGTTTGCTATTGTGTAAAGGTAATGAGCCTCATAAAAAGGGTGTTCAAATTCAAATTCTTCTGATGTCAATCTCTCAATAAGGCTTTTTAGAGCTTCATAGTCGCTGTTTAGTATATGTAAATCGGCTTCTTCACTTAAATCGTTCATTTCCTCTCTTGTCATGATCATGAAGCTCTCCTTTTATTATCTAACATTGACAATCTACCAGTTATCACAAATTTACAGAATTTTTTCTTTCCTGATTGCCCATGACCTTCAGCCAGCTTCAAGAGCCGATATGGCATCGGAGGGCTTGCGATGACTGCACGCCCCAATTCAACCAACATGCTCTTGATGTCAAAACGATGATTAAACCGGAAGTAAAGTTGCCGACGGTCGCGTCGGCGTGACGCACCGCCACCTCGTCGGCATCGACGTGACTTTGCACAACTCCTGGCAAACTCAGCCACAGCCCCAAGCGACCGGATATCCCCCAGACTTGCTCCGGTTTGCACCAAGAACCATTCCTCGTCCCTCGTCCCTGGTGAGCGTCTCCATCTTTCAATCTGTGTTATCTCTACGTCAGTGCCACCAGTTCCGGTCTGAGCATCCCCATGGTCTCCCAGCAGAAAGACCGGAAGCTGTGACCGGAGGGGGTGTCTGGAGGTATTTGCGTCAGGGAAGGGGATGACTTCTGGTTCGGGCTAGATCGTGACCTATTCACCGGCTGAGTTGACCGGATAGGGACCGGAGCCTGCGTTAGTCGGGTTTGAGTCGAGAGAAAACAGGTAGTGTTGCTTGTTCACTGCGAGAGTAATGTGGGGGCATGCAATGAGGGCTTACTGGATCGTCTGGTAACAAGCAAACGACAGACATGAAAAAGCCCAGTCCTGAGACTGGGCTTTGAAATTTGGCTCCCTCGACAGGACTTGAACCTGTGACATACGGATTAACAGTCCGCCGTTCTACCGACTGAACTACGAGGGAATTGGCTCCTCCTACTGGACTTGAACCAGTGACATACGGATTAACAGTCCGCCGTTCTACCGACTGAACTAAGGAGGAATTGCCTGTCTCGTTGAGACGGTGCGGATATTAATAGCCTGTCGACCGGGTGTCAACCCGCGATCCGGCGCAAAAAATGGAATTTCGCCCTGTTTGTCCAAAACTTGGTCATTGTGGACTATTTTCAGCACAATCAGCAGCTTGAGATTGGCCTTTTGCAGCCACGTTATCAATTTTTGCGCTGGTGGCGGATTGCGTTCTGGCTGCTCAGTGATGGCCAACCATCCCTGTCCGTTCAATAAAAATGGGGTGGGTGAATGGGAGGTCCCATGCCTAATACACCGCCTCTATGGGGAAAGAAGTGTCTGCCGCGGGCCGTGTGCATTTGGTTAGCAGGCGAAGTGAAAAATCTGCGTAATGGTGATAAAAATCGGCGATATGCCAGCAACAAACCGCTATTTTGCGGTGTAATGGTCATTCATTGATCCTGCCCATCGAAATATTTCCTCGGCTGGAGTATGGTTGCCCCGGATACCATCGCCGTGTCGACAGTTCTGCCGGCCCTTGATGATGATCGGGCGCCGGTTCAATCCGGCCTTTATCTCCCTCTTCTGGTATTACGACATACATGCACAACCAAGCTCCCTTGCAAAGCGTGAAGCTGGCCATTGCTTTACGCCAATCCTGTATTGATGAACCCTATAGCATCCCTCGCTTTGGCCGTGACCTGATCGCCGGCATCACGGTCGGCATCATCGCCATTCCGCTGGCCATGGCGCTGGCGATTGCCAGCGGCGTGCCACCACAACATGGTCTCTATACCGCCATCATCGCAGGTATCGTCATTGCCGTGACCGGTGGATCCCGTTTCTCCGTGTCGGGGCCGACCGCCGCCTTCGTGGTGATCCTCTACCCGGTGGCCCAGCAATTCGGGGTCGGTGGCCTGCTGATGGCGACCCTGATCTCCGGCTTCTTTCTGGTCGCCATGGGGATGGCCCGACTTGGGCGCCTGATTGAGTACATTCCGCCGTCAGTGACCCTGGGCTTTACCGGCGGGATCGCCATCGTGATAGCCACCTTGCAGATCAAGGACTTCTTCGGGCTCCAGGTGCCCGATATGCCGGAAAATTACATAGGCAAAGTAGAGGCGCTGGTACATGCCCTGCCAAGCTGGCAATGGGGTGACACGCTGGTCGGGATTACTACTTTGGCCGTGCTATTGCTCTGGCCACGGCTGCGCTTGCCGGTGCCCGGTCACTTGCCCGCCGTGCTGGTGGGTGTGGGGCTGGGGTTTGGTCTGCACTACTTTGGTGTCGATGTGGCCACCATTGGCAGCAAGTTCAGTTATACCCTGGCCGATGGCACACAAGGCATGGGGATCCCGCCCATAGCGCCGACTCTGGTAATGCCCTGGGCACTGCCGGGGCCGGATGGTTCACCGGTCGAATGGAACCTGGCGGCCATCGAGCGCTTGCTGCCTGCGGCGTTTTCCATGGCCATGCTGGGGGCCATTGAGTCGCTGCTCTGCGCCGTGGTGCTCGATGGCATGACGGGTCGCAAGCACAGCTCCAATGCCGAGCTGGTGGGGCAGGGGTTGGGCAACATATTGGCGCCTTTCTTCGGTGGTATCACGGCAACGGCGGCCATTGCCCGTTCCGCGGCCAACGTACGGGCGGGTGCCACCTCGCCGGTTTCCAGCATAGTGCATGCGCTTGTGGTACTGGCCGCCATTCTGGTGCTGGCACCCTGGCTCTCCTGGTTGCCGCTCTCGGCCATGGCTGCGCTGTTGCTGATCGTGGCCTGGAACATGAGTGAGGCACACAAGGTGGTGGAGCTTGTGCGTCGCGCCCCCAAATCCGATGTGCTGGTGTTGGTGGTGTGTTTGTCGCTGACCGTCATCTTCGACATGGTCATTGCCATTACCTTCGGGGTGATCCTGGCGTCGCTGTTGTTCATGCGTGAAATTGCCAAGATGACCAAGCTGCACGATTTGGCCGATCACAAACGCTATGCCGACGAAGTACCGGCGAATGCCTTGCTATACAAGATCAACGGCCCGCTGTTTTTTGCGGCAGCAGAGCGTGTCTTTAGCGAGCTGGTGGCTCAGGTCCAGGGGCACAAGCTGCTGGTATTGCAGATGGAGGCTGTCTCCATCCTGGATGCCGGGGGACTCTCTGCTTTCCTGCAGTTTGAAAAGCAGATGGCCAAGGCTGGAGTGGAGCTGCGGGTGGCCGAGTTGCAGTTTCAGCCGTTGAAGACACTGGCGCGTGCCAAGGTGCGCCCTGTGCCGGGTCAGTTGGAGTTTTATGGCTCTCTGGAAGAGGCATTGAAAGGCGAGCAGAGTCACGAACAGGCCGCCAGTTGATGGTATGGGATGCAGAGGTGGAAAGATTTTGCGCAGTTGGCTCGGTTCTTGAGCAAACAGATTGAAAACCGCAAAATTGCATTGACCCCAACACAATGCATCCCTTACATTACGCCCCGTCGCTGCGGCATGGTCTGCAAGCGATGGTGCAACTCAGGCACCTGAAAATGTGAGAAGAAATTTGGTGGGATGCCAAAATGGCTGCCCACCGACGAAGTCGGCAAGAAAGCGCGTGTAACGTGCTCCGAAAGCCACTTCAAAGAAGTAAAAATTTGGTGAGGTGTCCGAGTGGCTGAAGGAGCACGCCTGGAAAGTGTGTATACGGCAACGTATCGAGGGTTCGAATCCCTCCCTCACCGCCAAATATAACCCGTTGAATTTCAACGGGTTTTTTCATTTCTAGACTTACGTGATTTTTTTCCTGGATCAACTGGGTGGAACAATCATGTATCTGAGTAAAAATGCCTCCGGCACCTACTACACTCGGCTTCCCTTGCCCAAGAATTTGCGTGACCGTGGCTTGCCGTTTGCTATCCGCACTTCCCTCCTTACCAAAGAACGTCAAGTTGCCGTAGACCGTAATCTGGTGCTGGCGGCGCGTGTCCGCACCCTCATTGCGGCGACACCTGCCGATGCCACGACCCATAGTTTTCATGCCTGGATCAGAGCTGAGATCGATGCATTCAAAGCGGCGGGCTTTACCGTACCGCAATATCATGCTCTTTCTGTTGCGCTTTCGTCCGTTCCCCAGACCATCAAGCAACCCGTCGATACCTCTCCACCTACTACAGGGGTCCCCCTCAGACAGGCGCTGACGAAGTTTATTGAGAGTAAGGCCAGTGAGGGGATCCAGCATAAATCCGTCGGACAACTCCAACTGCGGGTTCAGGCGTTCGTCACTTGGGCCAAGGGGCACATGGTCGATGAGATAACGCCTGCCCTAGCTCAAGCCTTCCGTAACACTCTGCTCCGTAACGACAGTATCAGCTTCAAAACCAAATCAGATTACCTTGCCGCCACCAAGCAGTTCTTCCGCTGGTGCATGATCCTGGGCTATTGCAGCCGCAACCCGTTCGACAACTTAACGGCGGGCAAGAAGCCAGTGAAAAAGCGGGCAGATGAAGCCAGGGTACGCTGGCATCGCCCGCAACTGGACACCCTGTTTGCGAGCCTGCGAGCCAAACAATCCCAAAAAGGCAAAAAACTCAAGCCCCAGGACTTCTGGGTGCCGCTGCTCTGCCTCTACGCCGGACTGCGCCCGTCTGAGGCATGTCAACTCAAGACCCGGAACGTCAAACAGATCGAGGGGATCTGGTGTCTGGTGGTCGAGGCGGGCGAAGAAGATCAGCAGCTCAAGACGGCCAACGCCTACCGTGATGTTCCGCTGCACAGTGCACTGATCAGACATCACTTCCTAGAGTATGTCGGCCACTGTCGTAGCCAGGGCAGCCAGTACCTGTTTGACGATAAACCCTCGGGCCAGGACGCCGACTGGTCACACAACCTGGTGTGTCGGTTCCAGCGCCATCTCACCAATGCAGGCATTGTCGGTAAGGGGCGGCCGACGATCTATGGCATGCGCCACACCTTTGTTGATGAGTTGCAGCAGGCGGATGTGGCAGAGCACATCGTGGCGGAGCTGGTAGGACACAGCAAGGAGGGGCTGACCTTTGGCCGCTACGGCAAACGGGTGAGCATTGCCCTGTTGAAAGCGAAGATCGAGTTGATACCGGCGGATCTAGTGACCGTCATTTGAAGAGAGGCCACCTGAGCTCTGGATATGTCGCTAAGCGCTGTATGTAGCGGTTAGCGCCCCTCCCAGACAGCATGACATCTGGTGCCATAGCCAGGGCGCAGGAGCCAACCCATCTCAATACGGTGGGTCGTTGCAGTACCAATTCATATCATGCGCCCATGTCAATATTAGCCCCTATAAATATTTGTAAATATAAATATTGACATCCATAAAGATATGTGATCGAAAAGTATTGACATGGTACTTGAACGCTCGTAACCTGCTGGCAAGAGTTAGCTGGAATGAGAGCAAATGACCTATGACAAGAACCCGCAGGCCACAGAACTAGATCGAAAAACTGTTGCAGATGCATTGACTGAAAACCTGACGATCAAGAAAAACCAGTACGCCCAATCAACATTTAAGGCCTATTATCGAAAGACAAAGCAACTTCAGACGCTGATTGGAAAAGAGCTATTGGTTACGGTCACCACGACCAAATTAGAGTTAATGATTGCCAAACTCCTTAAGAGGTATAAGGGTAATACCGTTAATCATTACCTCGATATTCTCAGGCAGGTGTTTGCCAGAGCCAAGAGTGATGGCCTGATAGCATTGAGCCCGATGGATAGCATCAAGAAATGCCGGTTTGAGATTGAAGAGCCGCAACCCTTTCTAAAAAAAGAGATAAAACTCTTGCTGCAACGGCAAGAAAGCAATCCGATTGAAGTGGCATTAATCCAATTAGGGCTTGCAACCGGATTGCGGATCAGTGAATTACTGGCTGTGAGCGTTGAAGCATTTGATCTAGACAAACGGATCTTGACGGTAGATCTCGCGTTGGTTGATGGTGCTTATAAGACGCCAAAAACCAAAGGATCGCTGCGGAAGATTGAGCTGACTGAACAGGGAATAATAGCCGCACGTATCTTGATAGCACAGGCTAGCCATCGTAGGCCCAGATCGATCACGGTAACCCAGACAGATAATCGCACTAAAAAGATAATTAGCCGTACCTTGGTAGCCTATAACCGCCCAGCAAGGCGACCCTACGCCTCGGTTGACGAGTACAGGGAAACATTTTTTCAGCCGCATTGTGACCTGGTGGGTGTCAAATACCGTGGACCATCTCAGCTGCGCCACACCTACGCGAGCCAACTGTTGTCTGCTGGCGTGAACGTAGAGTGGATTGCCCGGCAAATGGGGCACAACGGGACTGCGATGATCGAGCGCCACTATGGTCGATGGTTGACCGAGGATGCGGCTGACTTTGGTGCCAAAGCAGAAGTGGCCCTACACGATTGTATTCATGGTGATGATCCCGGACTGGTTGAGGCATCCAAATCCGTGCCAGCCATATTACCACCTGTTGATTTGAATGCACTGATGGCTAACCCACAGATGCACCAGCAATTAATGGCGTGGCTACAACAGGCACTGAGCAATACGGTAGTGACGGGCAACAGAATTTAGCAAAACAAACAGAATTTCCAGCAGCCAGAATATTGGTTGTACGGATAGTTGTAGGCAGAATTTGTACGGCATCGTATCAGGCAAAAGCACATGGATAAAAAGTGTGTTTTTGACAAATCGTTTTTTGGCGAAAAGTAATAAGAGCAAGGTCACTCCTACACCGTACAAATTGCGTTCCGCAATGTACGGTGTACGGAGCCTTGCCATGGCTGTCGCCCTGGACCTACCTGGGCTGCCGCCCAGACCCGCTAAATATATAAATTAGAGCTGTTCAGCAGCCAGGAGACAATACGTGGGAAAAGAAAATAAAAAATTAAGGAATAGCAAAAATAATACTTTACGTGAGGAGCTGACAAGAGATCCTGATCTCATGCTGCTCATTGAAAGGGCCGTTATCAGGTGCATCAATGACGATATCGCTGTCACTATTAACGGTATAGCTAGAGATGTAAATATGGATACAGACATCGTTCGACAAATGCTGCCGAGTTTTACAGAGATCCGTGATCATCGAATCGAGCTACGCTGCACATATGAGGAAAAACGTCGTTGGGAGAAAAAGGCTAAAAATGCAAGCATCACTGTATCGAGGTTAGCATCTCAATCTCTCACAAAATTGAAAATCGTCATTTCTCCAGCAGAAACATTACGCGACACAATAAATAATCTTATTGCGCAACAGACCGGGTTTTATAACAATTTCAATCAGCTGGTAAAATGGTGTAACTCCCATAAGGGCGATGTAAATCTACTTTTTATTTTATGCGAACTCAGGGAACTAGAAAAACAACATAAAGAGCAGGTTGATAAAATCAACGAGATGTTATCACCACAATTAACACAGCCATCTCGGGTTATACGCCATGACAAAAGCGATACTGCGACCCCAGACACTACATGGTCACACTCAGGTGAGGATGACGAGGATGCAGTGGAGGTAAATCCAGCATTAATCGAGAGTGAGTATGAGGAGCATGAGCTATGGCGGTGATTAGATTTTTTGCAACCAATGGGCATCGCCAGACTAAATCCAGCGCCCCAATAGATTACCTACTGGGTATCTACAGCGCTCTGACTCCGCAACAAAAAAATGAGCGTAGTACAATCGCTGATGCGATTAGGGTTGCTCGTGATAAAAATGACGCTCCATTGGTTCATCGGTTGAACCAACAACTGAGACTGATCCATGGTGTACAACGGACTCCACCACCTGAGCTGTTGGCTGGAAATCCACGAGACATTACTTATGCAATCGAGATATCGCCACATAAATATAAATACACCAGCGGTGTCATTGCACATGCAATTGAGGACAACCAGGCGCTGAGCTCCAATCCTGATATTGCTCAGGAATTTCGTGCATTGATGGAGGAGCTGGTTTTTGCTGGATTACCCATAGAGGACAGGATGATCTTGTGGGTACAACATACGCATGAACAAAATCTGGAGAATCATTTCTTAATCCCACGGATTAATCTTCGCACTGGAAAATATTTCAACCCTCACCCACCAGGTGCGGAAGGAGATTTTAATGCGATCCGCGATTACCTCAACCTGAAACATAACCTCGCACGTCCAGATGATCCGCAACGCCAGAGGCTGACAGGAACAATACCACGGTACAGTAAAAATGCGGACTTGATTGCAGCGTTATCTGATGCGGTGCAGTTACGGGTAACTCAGGGTCAGTTATGTAACCGACAAGCTGTGATTGATTGGCTGGAGCAACCTCAGACTCGACAAATGTATGGTATTAGCGAAGTCGAGGCTAAAAAGGATTACATACGGATTGTGCCAGAGGGAAAGATCAAGGCTTTTCGGCTGAAGGGACCTTTATTTAGCCGTGCGTTTACCAGTATTGATGCGGTGAGACCGACGTTGACGATAACAACGCCTCCACAACCGTCGTTGGATGCACTCTGGCAGCAGATTGAGGAGCGGATAGCCAAACGCCGGGCCTTCAATCAGAGCCGCTATAACGTCACTGAGACGCTGCACCCAATGCCCTCTCCGAGGCCTGTGAGACGACCGACAGGTATGACCGCAGTGATAATCCGGAGAGATCGCAAACAGCCAACAAATGCTCTTTTTTGGCAACAGCAGATGCAGCTATATGCAGGTTACACACTGACCCCAATTAACCCTGAGGGAACCCTAACAGTAGACACCGAAAAGGCATTAATTCAACTGCTGATGAAAATTTTGAGCGCTATTTTAGCATTACTAGGAGTGAATCATGAATTTAGAGAAACAATTATTAGAGTTGCTCAGTTTTATCAACACCGAGCAGATGAGCTCGATAGCAACACTCAGGGAGCAGGTTCAATCGCAGCATGTCACACAGCAGCAGATAATGAACGACCATCAGGTCTTGCTGACCATGGTGCAGCATTTGAACACGCATACCAGCGACAGCAACGTCTCTGCCGAGAACTCCATTCATCAGATGAGCGTTTCGCTCGAACAGTTGCAGGAGCAGGTTCAGACCTTGAGCGGCTCCGTAGAGAGTACGCAGAGGTCGGTGAGATTGCTACTCGAGGTCTTAGAATCATAATGGATAACCCTATATTAGCAGCCAAAAAAATTGCACGTTTCAGGATGAGGCCTGGAGCGTATGCATTAAAATCTCAGCACGAGCACTCTGGCCAGAGGACTGCACGTCATGAAATGGATTCAGATCTTTCTTTGTAAAATATTCTGAATGGCGTTTGTTTTTTATATTTGCGGAACATCATCAATACAAGATTACTTGCAATGTTTATCTTTATAAATAGCAATAATTAATATCTACCATTGATTTATAAAAACAACAAATAATAATAACTTTTTTTGGGAGGAGTATGTATGCTCCAGAATAGAATGTTAGCTTGGGGGGTTAGTGAGGGGCGGATTGCCAGTGAGCAAAAACCGATTTGGTTGTTGGACGAACTGATTGAGCAGGGTGATCAGTGGATCATCAATGGCGCCCCCAAATCTGGTAAATCGCTGGTCGCAACGCAGCTCGCATTGGCTATCGCCAGTGGAGGACAGTTCCTCAACTGGAGGAATCGAAATCCAGCACGAGTGTTGTATATGGATTTTGAGCTAAAAGATCGGTTGTTTTGGAAACGCTTTTTAACCATGACAGCACATAATAATGTGACTGACCAAACAATTGAGCGGAATTTTTTCCGGTGTGGTGATTTCCAGACAACGGATGTATTGGATCCTGTAGAGGCGAAAAAAATGATCTCCATCGTGAATGAGATCCAGCCTGACCTGATTATTTGGGATGTACTAGCTAGGATGCATACAGCGGCGGAAAATGATAACGGTTTGATGGGGCAGGTAATGCGGTCCATCAGAAAAATTAGCCGCTCCGCTGCACATATTGTTGTGCATCATGCCAGAAAATCTTCACCAGGAGCTGAGAACTATAATGCAGGTGCTGCTGGTATCAGAGGGGCATCATCCATTCATGGTGAGGCTGATGGGGTTATGTCACTAGCATTGCGGGATGGGCAGCAGGGCGGGATCGCACTTTGTTAATGAAATTTGAACAGGCAGATCGTCTGTGATCTAATCGCGTCTCCATGCAGGAG
>NZ_JAPDBE010000066.1:0-17025 GCF_027705025.1 Aeromonas sp. D3
AGCCAAGGCCACAGAAATACAGTGTAAAAAAAGCCAATAAAAACAATGCCAGTCAGGCTTAACTGACTGGCATTAGCCTTGTCGGCCCTTTTTTTGTGTGCGGCTCACTGCCACTGCTCACCTTCATCCGGGTAAGGCAGCAGGTCCGGGTTGATGGGGCCCGGGATTCGCTTTTCTTCATCCGCCCATTCGCCAAGATCGATCAGCTGGCAGCGCTTGCTGCAGAAGGGGCGGAACGGGCTCTGCGGCCCCCATTCCAATTCGGTTTTACACGTCGGGCACTTTACTTTGGTGACCATGGTTACTCCTTAGCAGCAGGCGAGCTGGAAGGGAACGTCGCCAATCTGTTGCTCTGTAGTGGGCAGGAAGCGCAGCGCGAAACGGTTCTTGTGGCCGCTCAGCGTCGGATAGCACTGCTGGGCATCAGGCAGGCGGATGCGGATCAGTTCCGCATTCTCGGCAGTATCCTGGAAGAAACCATTGGTAGCGAGCTCGTTGCTGAAGTTGCCGGATTCACGCCATAGCCGCAGCAATAGGGTAATGGCATTCATCAGCAGATTGATGTCGCTGAGCCAAAGTTGCATCTGTTGGTTGCGAACCATCGTCGGCGTACCCAGCCAGTGGTGCAGTTGCGGTACATCGAAGGCGCACAGACCACCCGGAATGGAGAAGCGCTGACGGATGGAGCCGAGCAGTCTATCCTCTTTCAGCCGAGCGCCGGGGCGTGAGGCACTGAGCAGGTTGCGAGAGAGCTGGCTGCTCTCCTGCTGCATCTGTTTGATCTGTTCCAGATCGACATCCGGCAGACTGGCCCAGTGGCTCAGACGCTGGCCGAGACGCTCCAGATCCTTGATGAGATCGGCTCGCAGGTCTCCGCGCTCCAGCAATTCTTGCAGATCGAACAGCCCCTTGAAAAAGGCGATATGTGCCCAGGACTGGTCACTGTCCAGATTGTCGCGGATCTGGGAAAAGAGAGACTCCAGACGAAGATAGGTCCGGCTTTTTTCATTGAGGGGAAAATCGTAAATCATGCCTAATCCTGGCCAGCCATAAACCGGCCTAGTGTACTCACACTTGACTGGCTTGTTGAGAGGCAAATGCCATATATGTCTCGTGCAGCGTTAAAATCCGGCGCTTTATGGTCTCGGCTGCGTCATTTTGGTTGTCCAGCACGTCATCGGCTGCCGCGAGCCGCTCGGCACGGCTTGCCTGTGCAGCCAGAATGGCCTCTGCTTGCGCCCGGCTAACGCCATCCCGGCGACAGGTCCGCTCAATCTGGGTTGCCTCATCCACATCGATCACCAGCACCCGGTTGGCCAGCTGGGTAAGTCTGTTCTCGATCAGCAGCGGCACCACCAGCAGGCAATAGGGCGAGCGTGCGTTGGCGCACTGGCGCAGCATCTCCTGGCGGATCAGCGGATGGAGCAGGCCGTTGAGCCATGCCTTGGCGTCAGGATCGCTGAATACCCGCTCCCGCAGGCGGCGCCGATCGAGCTGGCCCTGCGGATCCAGCATCTCGGGGCCAAACTGGGCGGCGATGGCGGCCAGTGCCGGTGTGCCGGGCTCCACGACTTCGCGAGCGATGACGTCCGCATCCACTATGTCTATGCCAAGCTCGGCAAACTGGTTGGCAATCGTGGTTTTGCCGCTGCCAATACCGCCTGTGATTGCAACGATATACATGGGTCAGTGCACCCTTTTTTCAGAGGATAGTGGAGAGATACCAGCGGGTGATGCTATCGCCCCAGAGCAGTGCGATCCAGCCTGCGATGGCGAGATAGGGGCCAAAGGGGATGGGTTTACTCTGGTGATGGTTGCGCAGCAAAATGAGGCCAATGCCGAAGATGGCGCCGACCAGAGAAGAGAGCAGCAGTACTATGGGCAGCGCCTGCCAGCCAAGCCAGGCTCCCAGCGCCGCCAGCAGTTTGAAGTCCCCATAGCCCATGCCATCCTTGCCGGTAAGCAGCTTGAAGGCCCAGTAGAGGCTCCACAGCACCAGATAGCCTGCCATGGCGCCGATGACAGCATCGCCGAGGGGCACGTATCCGCCAAGCAGGTTGAACAGCAGCCCACCCCACAGCAGTGGCAAGGTGAGCTGGTCCGGCAGCAGCATCTTGTCCAGATCGATAAAGGTGAGTGCCACCAGCACCCAGGTCAGCAGGAGGGCAGCCAGTGTGCCCCAGCCTGGGGTGAGCGTCATGGCAACCACCACAGAGAGCAGGGCGGTCAGCAGCTCCACCAGCGGATAGCGAGCCGAAATGGCGGCCTGGCAGCCCCGGCAGCGACCTTTGAGCCAGAGCCAGCTCAGCAGGGGAATGTTTTCCAGTGCCGTTATGGGGTGATTGCAGTGAGGGCAGCAGGAGCGCGGCACCATCAGGTTGTAGCGCTCGTCAGCTTCTGGCTGCGGCGTGTCTGAACTGAAATAGCTGCGATATTCGGCCTGCCACTCCCGTTCCAGCATGATGGGCAGGCGGTGGATCACCACATTGAGAAAGCTGCCGATCATCAGGGAGAAGAGAAATACCAGCGAGAAGTAGAGCCATGGCAAGCCGTGTGCCAGCTCGAGAAGAAGTGTCATAACCAACCGTCTGTCATGAAATTGGGAAAAGGGCATGCCGTTGTGAGTGCACACCCTCGCGGATCAGCCTACCACGTCACCCAGCTTGAATATGGGCAGGTACATGGCGACGACCATGCCGCCGACCAGTACCCCCAGCACCACCATGATGAGGGGCTCCAGCAGGCTGGTGAGGCCATCGACCAAGTCATCGACCTCTTGCTCGAAGATGGTCGCGACCTTGGAGAGCATATCATCGATGGCGCCTGACTCCTCACCGATCATCACCATCTGGATCACCATGTCGGGGAAGAGATCCACGGTGCGCATGGCCACGTTGATCTGCATGCCGGCTACCACCTCGTTGCGAATGGCCATGACGGCGGTGCGATAGACATAGTTGCCTGAGGCGCCGGCGGCCGAGATCAGTGCATCCACCAGGGGTATGCCCGCCGAGAAGGTGGTGGAGAGGGTGCGGGCGAAGCGGGCCATGGCCGCCTTGTGCAGTATCATGCCCACCACGGGAATGGTGAGGATGAACTTGTCTGTGTTGTCTTTGACCTTCTGGGACGCGCGCCAGGCTCTTACATAAAGGAAAATGCCAAGCCCTATCCCGCCAAAGATCACATACCACCAATTCTGCATGAAGCGAGAGATGCCGATGACAAACTGGGTGAAGATGGGCAGCTCGGCGCCAAAGCTCTTGAAGATGTCCTCGAACTGCGGGATGACGAACAGCAGCAGTATGGAGGTGACGACGATGGCGACCAGGATGACCATGGCCGGATAGAACATCGCCTTCTTGATCTTGGACTTGAGCGCTTCCGACTTTTCTCTATAGGTGGCGATGCGATCGTAGATGGTTTCCAGCGCGCCGGATTGCTCGCCTGCTTCCACCAGATCGCAATAGAGCGCATCAAAGTGGCGAGGGTGGCGGCGCAGGGCATCTGACATCGGGGTGCCTGTCTCCACATCCGCAGCGATCTGGCCCATCAGCTCGCGCATGGCGGCTTTCTCATGGCTGCGGGCAATGATCTGCAGGCTCTGTACCAGAGGTACCCCGGCGGAGAGCATTGTAGTGATCTGACGGGAAACGATGGCGATATCCATCGGTTTGATCCTGGCGCCACCCTTGGAAAAAAGCCCCTGGCTCTTTTTGCTCACCCTGGTGACATTGACCCCCTGCTTGCGCAGTTCGGCCTTGACCGTATTGATGCTGTCGGCCTGCAGCTCGCCGGATACCTTCTGACCCTTGCGATTTACCCCGCTCCAGCGGAAGGCAAAGACTTTCTTGGGGGCATTCTGTTTTTGCGTTAGCGTTGCCATCACTGCATCCTGCAATTGGGCGCTGGCATCCGACTCTCTTGTTGCCTGGATGCCCTGGCCTGATGGGAATCGTCAAGGATGCCGGTTCGGCATCACCTGGATCAGTCAGTCTGATTGGAAATGGTCTGTCAGTTGGTGGTCACCCGGTTGATCTCTGCCAGGCTGGTCACCCCCAGGCGGGCCTTCTCTAGGCCCGAGACACGCAGGGTTCGCATCCCCTCTTTTTGAGCAATCGCTGCAATTTGCAGGGAGTTGGCCCCTTGCATGATCAATTTTGCAATGTTTTCAGACATTAGCATGATTTCGTAGATACCGACCCGACCCTTGTAGCCCCCCGAGCACTCTTTGCAGCCTACTGGCTTGAACAGGCGCAAGCCGGCGGCCAACTGCTGCTGGGTGAAGCCCAGCTCCAGCAGTTCAGCCTCGGGCACCACTTCCGGCGCCTTGCAGTGATCGCAGAGCTTGCGAGCGAGGCGCTGGGCCATGATGAGGGTTACCGAAGAGGCGATATTGAAGGCCGGAACCCCCATGTTCATCATCCGGGTCAGGGTTTCGGCAGCCGAGTTGGTGTGCAGGGTGGAGAGCACCAGGTGGCCGGTCTGGGCGGCTTTGATGGCAATCTCGGCGGTTTCCAGATCCCGGATTTCCCCCACCATCACCACGTCGGGATCCTGGCGAAGAAAGGAGCGCAGGGCGCTGGCGAAGGTCAACCCCGCCTTGGGATTGACTTGTACCTGGTTGACGCCGGGCAGGTTGATCTCCACCGGATCTTCGGCGGTAGAGATGTTGACCTCTGTGGTGTTGAGAATATTGAGGCCGGTATAGAGAGAGACAGTCTTGCCAGAGCCGGTCGGGCCTGTCACCAATATCATGCCCTGGGGCTTGGAGAGGGCACGCAGATACTGTGCCTTCTGCCGGTCGTCGAAGCCGAGCTGTTCGATATTGAGTCGCGCTGCGGAAGAGTCCAGCAGACGGATAACGATCTTCTCGCCCCACATGGTGGGCAGTGTGTTGACCCGCATATCCATCGATTTGTTGCGCGACAGCTTTAACTTGATGCGACCATCCTGAGGCAGCCGTCGCTCTGCGATATCGAGTCGCGCCATCACCTTGAGGCGGGCCGAAAAGCGGTTGGCCAGATTGACCGGCGGCGTCGCTATCTCGTGCAGTATGCCATCGATCCGAAAGCGGATACGGTACTTGGTCTCATAGGGTTCGAAGTGCAGATCCGAGGCGCCGCGCTTGATGGCATCCATCATGATTTTATTGATGTATTTGACGATGGGGGCATCGTCATCTGCGGTATTGACGTTCTCATCGAGGCGGGAGTTTTCGTCCGAGACTTCCAGCTCGGAGATCTCCGACTCGTCGATCTCCTCCATGCCGAGGGCATCCTGCTCGCTTTCCAGCAGCTTGCCGATGGCGGCGGTGAGCTTGTTCTCCTCCACCAGCAGGGCTTCGGTATGGAGCCCGAAGCTGAAGCCAAAATCCTCCAGTGCCGACACGTTGGTCGGGTCCGACATGGCGATATAGAGGGTGTGGCCCTGGGTGTAGATGGGCAGCACATGGTGTTTTTCAATCAGCTTCTGATTGAGGTACTTCTGCGGGATCTCGGCCAGGTCGAAGGCGGCAAGATCCAGCAGAGGTACCCCATATTCCAGCTCGCAAAAATCCGCCAGCGCCTTGCTGTCGAGGATCTCGTTTTCAATCAGAAATGTCACGAAGGGTTTGCGCTGAGCCTTGGCTTGACTCAGGTAACGCTGTGAGTCGGACTCACTGAGCAGGGATGAGGCGGCCAGGCTTAACGCCAGGCCGCTATTGGGGCTAGAGGTCATGTTTTAGCAGAGATTGGCAGGTGTGCAAGCACCAGTCCAACTGATCTTTGTGCCTGCTACAGCTCCGGTCATTATGTAAGTTCCTGGAGCACCAGAAGCCGTACCTGTAGCTGTAATAGTCGGTACCGAGCCAGATACGCTAGCAACTACGCTTTGTACTAAGCCGCTAGGATATGCGCCACTTACCGTAGCGTTGGCGGTAGCTGCGCAAGTAGCCACATTCGTCACGGTTTGGAAACAAACTTCCATTGCAGTTTTGACTGCGCCTGTGGAGGAAACTACTTCAGTGAAACGAGCCTTCTGTGTATAGCTCTGATACGCCGGTAGCGCGATGGCGGCCAGGATGGCGACGATCGCGACCACGATCATCAGTTCGATAAGGGTAAAGCCTGATTGCTTCTTCATGTCAAATGTCCTTTTGTCCTTGGTTCCTGAGACGTGCTGGTGGAAAACTATCCACACGTCAGTATCTTATCCGAGCTGTTCGACTTGGCAACAGAGCGCATCGCCTTTGTTAACTAGTTTCCTGTCATTTGCGAAGAACTTGATATAAATCATGGATGAAGAGCCTCTACTGGCTCTTTTTGACTGGCGGGATGGGGTCCATCATCACACTCCTTTGCTGAGGGATCCTGCATAAAGAAAAGGCGCCCGTGGCGCCTTTTGCAAGTCCTTCATCTTCTTATATGTCAGCCGAGCCATGATGAGATCGCGAGTATTTCTCAGTTGGCTTTATCCAGCTAAATAAAGCGCATGGAGAGATCCAGTGCCCGCACATGCTTGGTCAGTGCCCCTACCGAGATAAAGTCGACGCCGGTGGCGGCATATTCTGCCAGCGTGTCAAGCGTCACATTGCCGGAGACCTCCAGCTTGGCACGGCCCTGATTGAGGGTCACGGCTTCGCGCATCATGGGCACATCGAAGTTGTCCAGCATCACTATATCGGCGCTGGCGGCCAGAGCCTTTGCCAGCTCGGCCAGGGATTCGACCTCTACCTCCACCGGTTTGCCCGGATTGAGGCGGCGGGCTTCTGTGATGGCTTCGCTTATGCCGCCACAGGCAAGGATATGATTCTCCTTGATGAGGTAGGCGTCGAACAGGCCGATTCTGTGATTCTTGCCACCGCCACAAGTGACTGCGTATTTCTGGGCGGTGCGCAGCCCCGGCAGGGTTTTGCGGGTATCGAGCAGACGGCAGTCGGTGCCCGCCAGTTCGGCCACGTAGCGGGCGGTGAGTGTGGCAACACCCGAAAGGGTCTGCACGAAGTTCAGTGCGTTGCGCTCGCCGGTCAGCAAGACGCGGGCCGGGCCGTGCAGGCGAAACAGCTCCTGATTGGGAGAGAGCTGTTCGCCATCTTGCACTTTCCACTCCACCTTGACCTCACCGCCGAGCTGGGCGAACACTTCATCCACCCAGGGTTGGCCACAGAAGACGCCCGCCTCCCGGGTGATGACCCGGGCACTGGCAATTCGATCCGCCGGGATCAGCTGGGCCGTGATATCGGCGCTGGCATCCGGTTGATCGAGCGTGGTGAGGGCCTGACCTAGGTCTTCGAGTAGCGCGGCGCGCACGGCGCGGCTGATATCCTGTTGAAACATGCCTTTATTCCTGCAAGGGTCTGAGAAGCAACTGCCTGTCTTTTTGGCGCAATTCCAGCCGGCCGAGGGCATTCATGCCCACCAGGATCTCGTCCCCGCCGGCCGCTGGATTGATAAAGATGGGCAAATCGTACAAGGTCAGCGGACCCATCGCCAGGGTTTCGATCTGACCGGTCTGAACCTGGATGGTGCCGGCTGCCGTGTTGACACGGCTATGGCCGCTGGGGGTCAGTCCGATGCGCTTGGCCACATGCAGCGGCACTGTGACCCGGGTTGCGCCCGTGTCCAGCAGCAGTTGCACCGGTTGGCCGTTGATGGCACCCTCCAGACGATAATGGCCGCTGGCATCGGCTTTGAGCAGCAGCTCGCCGCTGGCTGTCACGGTCGGTTGCGAGCTGTGGTGGAAATAGAGGGTCAGCAGCCCCATCAGAGAGAGCCAGGCCAGCAACCAGAAGCGGCGTGCCATAGGGTGCATATCCTTTCCTGCGTTGGGCAACAGAGGGCTCAGCCTATCACAGTTGCCTGACTGGATTCAGGCGATTGCGGCGACCGTGAGAGGCGGATCATCTTGCTGCCCAGTCGTCCCTTGTCAAGTGCGCCATTCCATTGCAGAACGAGTAGATGATGACCCAGCCTAAAGCAGTTTTTTCCATTGATTCAGACGGTTGGTGTGAGCAGGCGCGCAAGGTGCCGTCACCGCACCACAACGAGCGGGCCAGTGTGGACGATATCTCCCTGCTGGTGGTACACGGTATCAGCCTGCCGCCAGGGGAGTTCGGCGGTCCCTGGATTGACGATCTCTTTCTGGGCCGGCTCGATCCGACCGCGCATCCCTATTTCGCCAGCATTCATCAGCTGCGGGTCTCGGCCCACTGCCTGATCCGGCGGGACGGTGAGCTGGTGCAATACGTGCCGTTTGGCGCACGCGCCTGGCATGCCGGGATATCGAGCTGGGAGGGGAGAGAGGCCTGCAACGATTTTTCCATCGGCATCGAGCTGGAGGGGACCGACGAGCAGCCCTACAGCGATGCGCAATATGAGGTGCTGTCAGGGCTCAGTCGAACCATATCTCGCCATTATCCTGCCATTACTGCGCAACGGATTGTCGGTCATTGTGATATCGCCCCCGGGCGCAAGACGGATCCGGGTGACAGTTTCGAATGGCAGCGCTATCGGCAAATGCTCAACTTTAAGTAAATATTCTAAAGATAAGTTAGTGTTTTTAAAATCAATGGCTTGCCTTTGTGGCAGGCTGTTTTTTCCTGCTGTTGATCAAATGTTGCCTGTGAGCCAGCTCAAAAATATTGGTCAGACCAATGTCTATGAGCTAAATCATAAATCCCTCTTTTTACCCCTTAAGTGGCAAGGTTGAACCTTGATTCAGATCATCTTTTGGGTGGACTTTTTCCAAGCCCTCTGCTAATTTTCGCCCCATTCATGAAATTGGTAATACCAATTTAACAAAGCAGCCTCATGCCCTATCTCAAGATTACTCAACCCAAGCTGGCCGACGCCATTGTCGCCGAGTTGGAACAGATGATTCTGGAAGGCAGTTTGCAACCGGGCCAGAAGTTGCCGCCCGAGCGGGAACTCGCCATCCAGTTTCAGGTATCGCGCCCCTCCCTGCGCGAAGCCATCCAGCGCCTGGAAGCCAGAGGACTCTTGTATCGCCGTCAGGGCGGTGGCACTTACGTACAAAATGCCTTGAGCAAGGGGATCGCCGATCCCCTGTTCGAGCTGCTCAGCACCCACCCGGAAGCCCAGTATGACCTGCTGGAGTTTCGTCACGCGCTGGAAGGCATCTGTGCTTACTATGCTGCGTTGCGGGGAACCGATGCCGACTTCGAGCGGATACGCAATGCGCAGTCCGCCATCGAGGAAGCCGGCCAGCAAGGTTCGCTGGTCACCGAATCCGCCGCTGTTACCCAGTTTTATCTGGCGGTGGCCGAGGCGTCCCACAACGTGGTGCTGCTGCACCTGTTGCGGGCCATGGGCCCCATGCTTGAGCAGAACATTTTACGCAATAACGAAATTTTGAATCGCCGTCCGGGAGTGGTAGCCAAGATACGTCGCCATCGTGCGCATCTGATCGAGGCTATCCTGTCGGGGGCTCCGGAGCGGGCCAGGGCTGCTTGTCATGAGCACCTGGCCTTTATCGAGGACACCTTGTTGGATATGCAGAGGGAAGACAGCCGGATCCAGCGATCCATGCGTTGGATCCGTCAGCAGGAAAACTAATCCCACAAGGCTTTATTGTCGAATGCTTGCGCCCTTCGCCGTGCAATGCCGTGCAATCACAACAAAATAGGAACCAGCCATGTCTGATATCCTGAAGAACGATGTGGACCCGATAGAAACGCTGGAGTGGCTTGCCTCTCTGGAATCCCTGCTGCGTGAAGAGGGTCCGCAACGCGCTCAGTTCATTCTTGAACAACTGGCCGAGAAAGCCCGCGTGAGCGGTGTGGACGTGGCTGCCAAGGCGAATCGCGACTACATCAACACCATCCCGTCCAGTGACGAACCGGCTTACCCGGGCGATCTGGAGATGGAACGTCGCATCCGCGCCATCATCCGCTGGAATGCCATGATGATAGTGCTGCGCGCCTCCAAGAAAGACCTGGACCTCGGCGGTCACATGTCTTCCTTCGCTTCCTCTGCGACCATCTACGAAGTTTGCTACAACCACTTCTTCCGCGCTCGCAGCGAGAAGGACGGTGGTGATCTGGTTTACTTCCAGGGTCACATCTCCCCGGGCATCTACGCCCGTGCGTTCGCTGAAGGTCGTCTGACCGAAGATCAGCTGGACAACTTCCGTCAGGAAGTGGACGGCAAGGGTATCCCTTCCTATCCGCACCCGAAACTGATGCCGGACTTCTGGCAGTTCCCGACCGTATCCATGGGTCTGGGCCCCATTGCCGCCATCTATCAGGCTCGCTTCCTGAAGTACCTGACCGACCGTGGCATCAAGGATTGCTCCGAGCAGACCGTTTACGCCTTCCTGGGTGACGGCGAGATGGACGAGCCGGAAGCCAAGGGTGCCCTGACCGTTGCCGTGCGTGAAAAGCTCGACAACCTGGTCTTCGTGGTCAACTGCAACCTGCAGCGTCTGGACGGTCCGGTCGTAGGTAACGGCAAGGTCATCAACGAGCTGGAAGGCCTGTTTGCAGGTGCCGGCTGGGATGTCACCAAGGTTATCTGGGGTCGCAAGTGGGATGAGCTGCTGAAGAAAGACACGTCCGGCAAGCTGATCCAGCTGATGAACGAAACTGTGGACGGCGACTATCAGACCATGAAGTCCCGCGATGGCGGCTACGTGCGTGAGCACTTCTTCAACCGTTACCCGGAAACCGCCGCGCTGGTCAAAGACATGACCGACGAGGAGATCTTTGCCCTGAACCGCGGTGGTCACGATCCCCGTAAACTGTTTGCCGCTTTCTCCAAAGCTGCAGCGACCAAGGGCAAGCCGACTGTCATCCTGGCCAAGACCATAAAGGGTTACGGCATGGGCGAAGCGGCCGAAGGCAAGAACATTGCCCACCAGGTCAAGAAGATGGATCTGGGCTCTGTGCGTCACCTGCGCGATCGTTTCAGCCTGCCGGTCACCGACGAGCAGCTGGAAAACCTGCCGTACCTGAAGATCGAAGAGGGTACCGAAGAGCACAAGTACCTGCACGCCCGTCGTGCCGCGCTGAAGGGCTATGTACCGACCCGTCTGCGTGAGACCACCACTCAGCTGGACATCCCGGCGCTGGAGACCTTTGGTCCCCTGCTGGGCGAGCAGGCTCGCGAGATCTCCACCACAATGGCGTTCGTGCGTTCCCTGAATGTGCTGCTGAAAGACAAGTCCATCGGCAAGCGCATAGTCCCGATCCTGGCTGACGAAGCCCGTACCTTCGGTATGGAAGGCCTGTTCCGCCAGATCGGCATCTATAGCCCGCACGGTCAGCAGTACACCCCGCAAGACCGCGACATCGTCTCCTACTACAAGGAAGACAAGCAGGGTCAGGTTCTGCAAGACGGTATCAACGAGCTGGGCGCCATGTCCTCCTGGCTGGCTGCTGCGACCTCTTACAGCACCAACGATTGCCCGATGATCCCGTTCTACATCTACTACTCCATGTTCGGCTTCCAGCGCGTCGGCGACATGGCGTGGGCAGCCGGTGACCAGCAAGCCCGTGGCTTCCTGCTGGGCGCGACCTCGGGTCGTACCACCCTTAACGGTGAAGGTCTGCAGCACGAAGATGGTCACAGCCATATCCTGGCGAACACCATCCCGAACTGCATCTCCTATGACCCGTCCTACGCCTATGAAGTAGCGGTTATCGTCCAGGACGGCCTGCGTCGCATGTACGGTGAGAAGCCGGAGAACGTCTTCTACTACATCACTACCCTGAACGAAAACTATGCCATGCCGGCCATGCCGGAAGGTGCAGAAGAGGGTATTCGCAAGGGTATCTACAAGCTGGAAACCGTTGCCGGCACCAAGGGCAAGGTACAGCTGCTGGGTTGTGGTTCCATCCTGGGTCATGTGCGCACCGCCGCCCAGATCCTGGCCAGCGAATACGGCGTGGGTTCCGACGTGTTCAGCGTCACCTCCTTCAACGAACTGGCCCGTGACGGTCAGGACGTGGATCGCTGGAACATGCTGCACCCGACCGCCGAGGCTCGCGTACCCTACATCGCCACCGTACTGGGTTCCGAAGCCACCATAGCCGCGACCGACTACATGAAGTCCTTCGCTGATCAGGTGCGTGCCTTCGTACCGACCGAGCACTACCGCGTGTTGGGTACCGACGGTTACGGCCGTTCCGACAGCCGTGCCAACCTGCGTCGTCACTTCGAAGTGAACGAATTCTACGTGGTGGTTGCTGCCCTGACCGAACTGGCCAAGCGCGGCGAGATCGACAAGCAGGTTGTGGCCGATGCCATCACCAAGTACGGCATCGATGCCGACAAGGTCAACCCGCTGTACGCGTAAGAGGATCGAGTGCAGTGCCGGGACACATTGCCCGGCACTGCCTTGCAAAGGTTAACGCGACAGACGCGTAAGAGGATAAAGCACTATGTCCAAACAGATTATGGTTCCGGATATCGGCGCCGATGAAGTTGAAGTCACCGAGATCATGGTGGCCGTGGGTGACAAGGTCGAGCTCGACCAGTCCCTGATTGCTGTGGAAGGTGACAAAGCCTCCATGGAAGTACCGGCACCGGCTGCTGGTATCGTCAAAGAGATCCTGATCAAGGTGGGTGACAAGGTTGCCACCGGTTCCCAGATCATGATCTTCGAAGCGGAAGGCGCTGCTGCGCCGGCGCCTGCCCAGGCTGCCGCCCCGGTTGCTGCTGCCGCTCCCGCCGCCCCTGTGGCCGCCGCGCGCAAAGATGTGCACGTACCGGACATAGGTGACGACGAAGTGGACGTGACCGAAATCATGGTTGCCGTGGGCGACATGGTTGAAGCCGACCAGTCCATCATTGCCGTGGAAGGTGACAAGGCCTCCATGGAAGTGCCGGCGCCGTTCGCGGGCCGCGTGGTCGAGATCAAGGTTGCCGCTGGCGCCAAGGTGTCTACCGGTTCTCTGGTGATGGTATTTGAAGTGGCGGGCGCTGCTCCTGCCGCCGTTGCTGCGCCGGTTGAGACTGCTGCTCCCGTGGCTGCTGCCCCTGTGGCCGCCGCTGCCAAAGAGGTCAATGTACCTGACATCGGCGGTGACGAAGTCGAAGTGACCGAGATCATGGTCGCCGTGGGTGACAAGGTCGAAGCCGACCAGTCCCTGATCGCCGTGGAAGGTGACAAGGCCTCCATGGAAGTGCCTGCACCGTTCGCCGGCATCGTCAAAGAAATCAAGGTGAAGGCGGGTGACAAGGTCTCCACCGGTTCCCTGATCATGGTATTCGAAGTGGCTGGTGCTGCTCCGGCCGCTGCCGCTCCGGTTGCTCAGGCCGCCGCCCCGGTCGCTGCTGCCCCTGTTGCCGCTGCTCCGGCTCCGGTTGCCCAAGCTGCTACCGCTTCCGACTTCGTTGCCAACGACGCCTACGTACATGCCGCCCCGGCCGTACGTCGCCTGGCCCGTGAGTTCGGTATCAACCTGGCCAAGGTGAAAGCCTCCGGTCGCAAGGGTCGCATCGTCAAAGAAGACGTGCAGGCCTATGTGAAGGATGCGGTCAAGCGTGCCGAGTCTGCCTCGGCAGCCGGTACCGGCACTGGCAACGGCATGAGTGTCCTGCCATGGCCCAAGGTTGACTTCAGCAAGTTCGGCCCGGTCGAAGAGCTGGAACTGACCCGGATCCAGAAGATCTCCGGTCCTGCCCTGCATCGCAACTGGGCCATGATCCCGCACGTCACCCAGTTCGACGAAGCCGATACCACGGATCTGGAAGCGTTCCGCAAAGAGCAGAACCTGCTGGCCGAGAAGCAGAAGCTGGACGTGAAGATCACCCCGCTGGTGTTCATCCTGAAAGCCGCCGCCAAGGCCCTGGAAGCACACCCGCGCTTCTGCAGCGCCCTGTCCGAAGACGGCAGCAAGCTGATCATGAAGAAGTACATCCACATCGGTGTGGCAGTAGACACTCCGGGGGGCCTGGTGGTTCCTGTGGTGCGTGACGTCAACAAGAAGGGCATCTACGAGCTGTCTCGCGATCTGGCCGAGATCTCCAAGAAGGCTCGTGCCGGCAAGCTGACCGCTGCCGACATGCAGGGCGGTTGCTTCACCATCTCCAGCCTGGGTGGCATCGGCGGCACCAGCTTTACCCCGATCGTCAACGCGCCGGAAGTGGCCATCCTCGGTGTTTCCAAGTCCGAGATGAAGCCTAAGTGGAATGGCAAGGAGTTCGTGCCTCGCCTGATGCTGCCGCTGGCCCTGAGCTATGACCACAGGGTCATAGACGGTGCTGACGGAGCCCGCTTCGTCACCACCTTGAGTGGTGTGTTGTCCGACATTCGTCGATTGGTCCTGTAAGTGAGAGGGCGGGCCCAGAGCCTGCCCTTTTTACTTCTCATTTCATTAACAGGATTGTAAACTTGCCCCGTTTTTTCACGGTTGCAGCCGCCTTGTTTGGCATTGAGTTGGCATAAGACTGCGCCGTCCGGGGATATATAAGAACGACAAAGAGGTCATGATGAGTAAAGAAATCAAAACTCAGGTCGTAGTACTGGGTGCTGGCCCTGCCGGTTATTCCGCTGCTTTCCGTGCCGCAGATCTGGGTCTGGATACCATTATCGTCGAGCGTTACTCCACCCTGGGTGGCGTCTGCCTGAACGTGGGTTGTATCCCGTCCAAGGCACTGCTGCACGTCGCCAAAGTCATTGAAGAAGCCAAGGCGCTGTCCGAACACGGCATTATCTTCGGTGCCCCGCAGACCGACATCGACAAGGTTCGCCTGTGGAAAGAGAAGGTCATCAACCAGCTGACCGGCGGTCTGGCTGGCATGGCCAAGATGCGCAAAGTTCAGGTGGTCAACGGTTTCGGCAAGTTTACCGGCCCGAATACCCTCGAAGTGGAAGGTGCCGACGGCAAGACGACCGTGACCTTCGACAACGCCATCATAGCGGCCGGCTCCCGTCCGGTGAAACTGCCCTTCATCCCCCATGATGACCCGCGCGTATGGGATTCAACCGATGCGCTGGAACTGACTTCCGTACCAGGCAAGCTGCTGGTGATCGGTGGTGGCATCATAGGTCTGGAGATGGGTACCGTTTACTCTTCCCTGGGTTCCGAGATCGACGTGGTGGAATTTGCCGACCAGCTGGTACCGGCTGCCGACAAAGACATCGTCAAGATCTACACCAAGCGCGTTGCCAAGAAATTCAACATCATGCTGGAGACCAAGGTCACCGCAGTTGAAGCCCGTGCAGACGGCCTGTACGTCTCTTACGAAGGCAAGCACGCTCCCGCCGAGCCGGTTCGCTACGACAACGTGCTGGTTGCCGTAGGCCGTGTGCCGAATGGCAAGCTGATGGATGCCGAGAAGGCCGGCGTTGTCGTGACCGAGCGCGGTTTCATCGAAGTGGACAAGCAGCTGCGTACCAACGTCGCTCACATCCACGCCATCGGTGACATCGTCGGTCAGCCTATGCTGGCTCACAAGGGTGTTCATGAAGGCCACGTCGCGGCCGAAGTGATCGCCGGCAAGAAGCACTACTTCGACCCGAAAGTGATCCCGTCCATCGCCTATACCGAGCCAGAGATGGCCTGGGTTGGCCTGACCGAGAAGGAAGCCAAGCAACAGGGGCTGAACTTCGAAGTCGCCACCTTCCCGTGGGCGGCGTCCGGCCGTGCCATTGCGTCTGATTGCTCCGACGGCATGACCAAGCTGATCTTCGACAAGGAGAGCGGCCGCGTCATCGGTGGTGCCATCGTGGGTACCAACGGTGGTGAACTGCTGGGTGAAATCGGTCTGGCCATCGAAATGGGTGCTGACGCCGAAGACATCGCCCTGACTATCCACGCTCACCCGACTCTGCACGAGTCCGTGGGTCTGGCTGCCGAAGTGTTCGAAGGCTCCATCACCGATCTGCCGAACGCCAAGGCCAAAAAGAAGAAGTAATTTTCTTCTTGCAGCCAACATGAAAAAAGCCGCTCTCAGGAGCGGCTTTTTTGTTTTTGATGAATAAAGAGATTTGTTCGGGGCCGATTGCTATGCTGAAGGCTGTTACTTCACGCTATGGGTCCTGCGATGCAAACACCGGCCACTCCTGACAACGAACGCCTGCGCCTCGATGCGCTGCGCCGTATGGCCATTCTGGATACCTCTGCCGAAGAAAGATTCGACCGGATCACCCGCATGGCCCGCAACATGTTCGATGTGCCCATCTCGCTGGTGTCACTGGTGGATGAGGATCGGCAGTGGTTCAAATCCTGCTGTGGTTTGCCTGTGCCGGAGACGCCGCGGGACATCTCCTTCTGTGGTCATGCCATTCTTGGCGATGACCTCTTCGTGGTGGAGGATGCGACCCGGGATCTGCGTTTCGCCGACAATCCGCTGGTATCCGGGGATCCCCACATACGTTTCTATGCGGGCAGCCCGTTGCAGATTGGGGAGGGGTACAAGTTGGGGACCCTGTGCATCATAGATCGCAAGCCGCGCCTGCTGGATGAGCGTCAGCGGGACTTGCTGACGGACCTGGCCGGCATGGTGGAACGCGAACTGGCGGCGATCCAGCTGGCTACCATGGATGAGCTGACCGGTATCACCAACCGGCGCGGTTTCATGCTGCTGGCACACAAATGCCTGCAACTCGCCCATCGTCAGGGGAGAGCGGCGACCCTGCTGTTTCTCGACCTCAACCGGTTCAAGGAGATCAACGATCGGCTGGGGCACGACGTCGGTGACGATGCCCTGCAACAGATGGCGTGTCTGATGTGTGGCGTTTTTCGGGATGCGGACATCTTTGCTCGACTGGGTGGGGATGAGTTTGCGGTATTGCTGCCTGGCACGGGACCGGCAGAGGTGCCACGGGTGCTGGCACGGCTCGATGAGGCCCTGGCCGGGTTCAACCGGGAGAGCGGCAAACCCTATCGGCTGAGCTGCTCGGTCGGGGTGGGGCACTATGATGCACTCTCGTCACCGGCGCTGGATCTGCTGCTGCAACAGGCGGACAAGCAGATGTACGATTGTAAAAAAGGGCGCTAGCAGCGTAATGCCAGTCAGTTAAGCCTGACTGGCATTGTTTTTATTGGCTTTTTTTACACTGTATTTCTGTGGCCTTGGC
>NZ_JAPDBE010000067.1:0-16683 GCF_027705025.1 Aeromonas sp. D3
CAAGGCCACAGAAATACAGTGTAAAAAAAGCCAATAAAAACAATGCCAGTCAGGCTTAACTGACTGGCATTAGGCCCGCGGGGCCCGTTTTTATTGGCAAGCAGCCTGACTCAGTAACCGCCTCTGGCAGCTTTTACCGCCAGCCCCAGCTGCCACACCGCCATGGCGTAGTGGGTGCTGTGGTTGTAGCGGGTGATGGTGTAGAAATTGGGCAGGCCGTACCAGTATTGATAGCCGGTGCCGACATCCAGGCGCAGCAGGCTTGCTTCGCTGTGGTTGCCAAGGTTGCTGATGGGATTCAGACCGGCGCGGTGCAAGGTGGTTATCGGGTAACGGGTCTGAAAGCCATGCTCATAGCCGGGCAGCTGGCCCTGACCACGCACCGCTACCGGTTGACCCTGCTCCCAGCCATGCGCCTTGAAGTAGTTGGCCACGCTGCCGATGGCATCCACCGGATCCCACAAGTTGGTGTGGCCATTGCCGTCAAAGTCCACTGCGTAGCGCTGGAAGCTCGATGGCATGAACTGGCCATACCCCATGGCGCCGGCGTAGGAGCCCTTGGGTTCGGTGGGATCCATCCCCTCATCCCGGGTCATCACCAGGAAGGCCTCCAGTTCGCCGGTGAAGAATTCGGCGCGGCGCGGATAGTCGAAGGCCAGGGTCGCCAGCGCATCCAGAATGCGGGTCTTGCCCATTACCCGACCCCAGCGGGTCTCCACGCCTATGATGCCGACGATGATTTCGGGCGGCACCCCATACTCCTGCTCGGCACGGTTGAGCTCGCTCTCGTACTCACGCCAGAAGTTGACGCCGTTTTGCACGTTGTCCGGCGTGATGAACTTGGCGCGGTAGCGATTCCAGGCGCCGGTCGGTCCGATTGGCTTAGCGGTGGTGGGGGCCTGGGCATCCATCAGCCGTATTATCCAGTCATAGCGATCCGCCTGTGCCAGCAGTCGATGCAGCTCGACGCTGTCAAAACCGTGCTTCTCGACCATGCGTTGGACGAAGCTGTCCACGTTGTTGCGATTGGCGAAGTCTCCCTTGCTAACCCCTTGGCTGTAAGCAGGTTTTATTTGTGGCGTCTGATTGATGAAGGCACTTTTGAACGGCTTGGCCACGGGTTTGGGGGCAGGCGTGCTGCTGCAACCGTAGAGCAGGGGAAACAGGGAAAGAGTAAGCACGGAGACAAGGCGACGCATAAGGTTCTCATGAGCCTGAAAAAGAGTGTCGACATGGTAAAACATTGTCATCCATGCGCAAGTGCTCAGTGCATGGATGAGGGCTCAAACTCGTGGCCTGTCGATGGGTTGGTGCGCTCCGCGCCCCTATGCCCTAAGCCCGAATAACGTTACTCGCCAAGGGTATGGTAACCGCTCCAGAGCCGGGTCAGGGTGGTGACAAGACAGAGCAGGGCAAAGCCGTAGGCCAGGGTTGCAAACCCGGCAGGCCAGAGGCACATCAGCACGAACAGGGTTATGGTCTCGCTCCCCTCCGTCAGGCCCCCGAGATAGTAGAGGGACTTGTGGTGATAGACGGGATTTTCAATCCCCCGCTTGCCCGCCATGATGGCAAAGGCCAGAAAGCTCGACCCCGTACCCATGAAGGCGAACAGCAGGGTGGCGGCGGGCAGGGCGTTGGCGGGGGCGCTCAGGGCAAACCCTAGCACTACGGCGGCGTAGAAGATGAAATCGAGGGTGATGTCCAGAAAGCCGCCGCAGTCGGTGATCTTCGTCTCCCGCGCCACAGCACCATCGAGCCCGTCCAGCAGCCGGTTGAACAAGATGACGAGCAGCGCCCAGGAATAGAGCTCCAGGGCCAGCAGGGGCAGTGCCAGCATGCCGATGGCAAAGCCGGTCAGGCTTATCTGGTTGGCGCTGATCCCGGCTCGGCAGAGGGGTTTGGCCAGCCGGGTGAGGGGGCTGCGAATAAGGGGAATAAGGTGGCGATCAAACAAGATGAGTCTCCTTCGCGATCAATCAGCCGCGATCAATCAGCATAGTGGGGTGAGGTGAAGGATTGCGCCGGGGGCATCTTCCTCGTCATGGGTCACCAGAATGGCAGGGATGCCCAAGGCTGTGAGTCGCTCGAACACCAGAGTTCTGAAGGCGGCGCGCAGCGGCTTGTCGAGACGGGAGAAGGGCTCGTCCAGCAACAGGGCCCTGGGCTCTGCCAGCAAAGCCCGCAGCAGACTGACCCGCGCCCTCTGGCCGCCGGAGAGTGCTCCCGGCAGCTTGTCGGCCTGATCGACCAGCGCTACTTCTGCCAGCGTGTCCAACGCCTTTGCCCGTCTGGCCGCCGCGCCCTTGAGGGTGGCAGGCATGCCGAACATCAGGTTTTCAGCCACCGTCAGATGGGCAAACAGCAGGTCATCCTGAAACAGCATGCCGATACGCCGGGTCTGGGGAGGCAGTGAGGTGAGCAGCCGTTCACCCAGCCGTATATCCCCTTCCAGCCGGATCGGCCCCCTGGGCGGCAAGACGCCCGCCAGCGCCCCCAGTAACGAGCTCTTGCCACAACCACTGGGGCCCATCAGGGTCAGCACCTCACCGGGAGCAACCTGTAGCGCAGGCAGCGACAGCAGCAGGTTCTCATCGAGGTAGAGATGAAGTGGGGTTGTGCTTAGCATCGGCAGCTTCTCGTGTTCATCGGGCGTCCTTGAGCGCAGGGTTGAGCCGGGCTGGCAGCCAGAGTGCCAGCAGATAGATGACAAGGGGCAGCAGCAGTTGCAGCAGGCCATAGAGGCCAGCCAGCCGCCGGTTGAGGCCGCTGCCGATGGCCACCGCCTCAGTGGTGATGGTGACCACTCTGCCTGCGCCAAACAGCAGGGTTGGCAGGTATTGGGCCAGACTCACCGCTGCCCCCACCGCAAAGGCAAAGAGCAGTGGACGTGCCAGCAGGGGCCCTTTCACCCGCCACCAGACGTGCCAGGGGCTGGCCCCTAGGGTGAGCGCGGCCTGAGTGATACGCGGGTCGAACTGGCGATAGGGCCCCTGCAGGCAGAGATAGACATAGGGGAAGACAAACAGCAGTTGGCTCCAGAGCACCCAGTCCCACCCAATCCCGCCCCCCAGCCAGTCAAGCCCCAGCCGGATGCCAAACAGCAGGCTGGCCTGGGGCAGCAGCAGTGGCAAACAGATGAGCCAGAGGGGCCAGGGCCGACGGCCTTGCTGGGCCTCCAGACTCAATACCGTCATCAGCAGCGCTAGCAGCCCGCTCGCCAGTGCCAGCAGGGCACTCGTCACAAGCAGGGGCATCAGGTCGGGCAGGAGTACATGCCAATGGTGGCTGCTCCACTGACCAGGCAGCAGGTCGGGGAATGACCAGCGCCGGGTCAGCGACCAGATCACCAAGGCTGCCAGCACCGCCAGATTGATGGCCATCAGGGTAAAGGTTGTGATGCAGGTCAATCTGGCTGTCAGCGGATTTGGCCCGGTGCGCCGGCCATCGAGCCAGGCGTGCTTGCCGACAGTCGTGTGGCCCCACTCCAGCAGCCGCAAACCGGCGAGCAGCAGCAGGTTGATGGCGAGCAGCAAGAGGGCGCCGCTGGCGGTGGCGCCGCGCCAGCCAAGGTCTGGATCCTGATACCAGAGCCAGAGCCGCACGGCCAGCGGGGCAGGGGCATCGGGCCCCAGCAGCAGTGCGAGATCCACCACGGCCACCCCGTACGCGGCCACCGCATAGAGGGGCAGGCGCAGGGCGGGCCAGAGCGCAGGCAACAACAGGCGCCACCAGATCTGCGGGGCACTGAAACCCAGGCTGGCACCAAGCCACTGCTGGCGGGCCAGCTTGGCGGGTTCTTGCGCTGCCAGTGCCATCAGCAGCAGGAAAGGGGTCTCTTTGAGGATCAGCACCAGGATCAGACCCAGCCCGACAGGGTCTTTGATGGTCTGCCAGTCCGGGGGCAGCTCAAAACCGGTCAAGGAGGGAGAGACGAGCCGCAACAACCAGCCGGAGGGGGCGAGCAGGAAGGCAAAACCGATGGCAAAGGCGACATGGGGCAGCGCCAGCAGGGGGGAGAGCAGACGGCGCAGCAGCCGAAAGCTGCGGCTCTCTTCCCCGTTCTTGACGCTGTGCGCCAGCAGCAGGGCGGTCAACAGCAGGCTGCCCAGGGTGGAGGCCGCCGCAATCCAGAAGCTCAAGGCTGCCGAGTGCCAGAGCCCGTGCTGGGCCAGCAGCCGCTGAACATGCGGGCTGAGTGTCCCCTGTGTCACCAGCAGCCACAGCCCTCCCAGCAGGGGGGCGGCCAGCAGGAGGGCGCAGAGGAGGGTAAACATGGGGCGCCAGCCGAAGGTGTGGCGGATGGCGTTGCCGAGTCCTGCCGCCATCAGTGACCGTAACGCTCGGCCCAGGCCGCTTCGAGTTTGGTCTGCCAGCTGGGATGGGGTTCAGCCACCGCCTTGAAACGCAGGGCTGGTACCTGTTTGGTGGTCGCTGGCAAGGCGTCGCTGCGCAGCACGCTGGGATCGCCCCAGAAGGCGGGCTCGGCCTTGCGGGCCTGGGCTGCCGGGCTCAGCAGAAAGTTGGCCACCACCTTGGCACCTGCGCGGGCGTTGGCGTTGAAGGGGATGGCGAGAAAATGGCTGTTGGTGAGCGCCCCTTTCTCCATGGCCACGGCCACCACGCTGGGGGGCAGGGCGCCGTTTTGCACCGCACTCTGCGCTTCTTGCGGGTTGAAGCTGATGGCCATGGCCAGCTCACCGTCATCCAGCAACTGGCGGGTCTCGGCGCCGCCGGTGGGGAACAGCTTGCCCTTGCGCCAGAGTGCGGGGTGAAATGCGTCGAGCCAGACCCAGAGCGGCGCTGTGAGTCTGGCAAAATCGGCATCGGTTGCCTCTCGATAGAGGGGGGCAGGATCCGGGGTCAGCTCCAGCAATATCTGTTTGAGAAAGCTGGAACCATGAAACTGGGGCGGCTTGGGATAGCTGAAACGACCGGGATGGGCCTTGACCCAGGCGAGCAGGGCTTCTGCGGAGCGAGGGGGATTGCTCACCTCGTCCCCATTCACCATCAGGTTGAGCTGGCCTATGCCCCAGGGTGCCTCCAGCCCCTCTACCGGTACCGTGAAGTCCTCACTCACCGGCAGGCTCTTGTCCACCAGGGCCAGGTTGGGCAGCTCATGGCTGAAGGGGGCACCCAACAGCCCCTGCTCCTTGAGCGCCTTGAAATTCTCGCCGTTGACCCAGAGCAGATCGATGGGGCCGCCCGTGTTTTTGCCGGCCTGTTTGTTGGCTAGCAGCTGGCTGACGCTCTGGGCTATGTCATCCACCTTCACCTGCACCAGCTTGACCTGATACTGGCGCTCAAGCTCCTGCCCCGCCCACACCAGATAGGTGTTGATCTCCGGACTGCCGCCCCAGGCGTTGAAGTAGACGGTCTGGCCCCTCGCTTGATCAAGGGTCTGCTGCCAACGGGATCCCTCGTCGGCAGTGTCATCGGCAAAGAGTGTGCCGCTTGCCAGCAGGGGCAGGGCGCACAACAGGGATTTGAGCAAAGGCAGGGTCTTGAACATGGGCGTTACCTTGGGCAAAGGGTCAGGCGCCGCGGCGCCAGTGGTGATAACGGGCCAGCAGGGCCAGCACCCGAGTGGGCTGATGGGCCCGTTTCCATTCACCGGCCACGTACTTGTTCCCCTCCATCAGGGTGGGATAAGCGTGGATGGTGGCGAGTATCTTGCCAAGCCCCAGCTGGTGGCGCATGGCGAGCACGAATTCGGCGAGCCGCTCACCGGCGTGAGTGCCCACTATGGTGGCACCGAGGATCTTGTCTTTGCCGGGCACCGTCAGCACCTCGATAAAGCCATGGCGCTCCCCATCGGCAATGGCGCGATCCAGCTCCCCTAGCGCGAAGCGGGTCACCTCGAAGGGGATTCCTTGAGCCATGGCCTCCTTGCGGTTGAGACCCACCCTGGCAATTTCCGGGCTGGTGTAGGTCGCCGCGGGGATCACCCTGTAATCCGCCTTGAAGCGCTTGAACTGGCCGAACAGGGCATTGACGGCGGCATACCAGGCCTGATGGGCGGCAAAATGAGTGAACTGGTAGGGGCCTGCCACATCGCCCACCGCCAGTATGCTTGGGTAGTTGGTGGCGAGAAAACCATCGACAGCAATGGTGCCGCGAGGCGCCAGCTCGACCCCCAGCGTTTCGAGGCCGAAGCCGCTGACATTTGCAACCCGTCCCAGTGCCAGCAGCAGTTGATCCCCTTCAACCATCAGGCGTTGATCGTCCCGACACAGGTGGAGCCGGATGGGGAGGTGTTCCCCTTGCTCACTCCCTTCTTGCGGCACATAGTCGACCCGCTCGGCACGCCAGCCGGTGAGCAGGGTGACGCCGTCCGCCACCATCTGGTGTTGCAGGGCATCGGCTACGTCGCGCTCTTCACGAGGCAGCAGCTGATCGGCCAGCTCCACTTGGGTGACCGGGATGCCAAGCAGGGCAAAACTCTGGGCAAGCTCGCAGCCAATGGGGCCGCCGCCCAGCACCAGCAGGCGGCGGGGCGGGGTGCGCAGCTGCCAGAGGGTATCCGAGGTGAGATAAGGCACCTGATCCAGTCCCGGCAGGCTGGGCACCAGGGGCCTGGCCCCGGTGGCGAGCACGATATGGCGGCTGGTTAGGCGTCGGCCATTCACCTCCACCTCCCAGGGGGAGACCAGTTTTGCTTCGCCCTCGATGCACTCCACGCCCAGGCCCTGATAGCGTTCCACCGAGTCGTGAGGTTCGACCTCCTTGATCACCTGTGCCACCCGCGCCATCACGGCGGCAAAATCGGCGCGGGAGTGACTCGGGCTAAAACCCAGTTCCCCGGCCCTGCGCTGTTCGGCGGCAAAGCGGCTACTTCGGATCAGCGCCTTGGAGGGAACGCAGCCGGTATTGAGGCAGTCCCCGCCCATCCTGTGCTTCTCGACAAGCGCCACCTTGGCCTTCACCGCCGCGGCAATGTAGCTGGTCACCAGGCCGCCGGCGCCGGCACCTATCACCAGCAGGTTGTAGTCATAGCGGCTTGGCTTTTGATAGGGGGCATGGAGGCGACGCTGGGCCAGCCATGTCATCGCCCTCTTCATCAAAAAGGGCATCAGTCCCAGCAAGGTCAGCGCCACCATCAGGCCGGGGGAGAGAATATTGCCCGTGCTGGTGAGGGTCGCCAGCTCACTCCCCGCCAGCACATAGACGAAGGTGCCGGGCAGCATGCCAAGCTGGCTCACCCAGTAGTAGGTACTGACTCTGATGGGGGTGAGCCCCATCAACAGATTGACCAGAAAGAAGGGGAAGAGCGGGATGAGGCGCAGGCTCAGCAGGTAGGCGGCGCCGTCTTTTGCCATGCCGGCCTGAAACGTGGCCAGCTTGTCGCCAAAGTGCCTGAGCACCCAGTCGCGCAGCAGAAAGCGGGCGCTGAGAAAAGCCAGTGTCGCTCCGATCGTACTGGCAAAGGAGACCAGCAGCAGCCCCCAGCCAATGCCGAATACAGCGCTGCCCCCCAGGGTGAGCAGGCTGGCGCCGGGCAGTGAGATAGCGGTACTGATCACATAGAGAGCCACAAACAGCAGGCAGGCGGCGACAAAATGGGTGTTGACCAGTTGTGCCAGTGCATCCTGGTGGGCCTGCAACTGGGACAGGCTCAGGTAGCGGCCGAGATCGAGGGTGAAAAAGGCGCCAATCAGGCAACCCATTACCAGCAGGAGCAGCAGGCGGGCGCGCTTCATCAGGCGTCCTTGCCGGGCTGCTGTTCTTGAGCTGCCACGGGGCGCTCAGGTTGCACCGGCAACTGGCAGAAACCCTGGGGGGCAATATCGAGGGCCGCATTGAACTTGGCCGACATGTTCTGGAAGGCGACAAGACCGGTCAGCTCCACCATTGCATCGTCATCGAACCAGGGCTTGAGGCGAGCCGCCTGCTCGTCGCTCACCCCATCCAGTCCTGTCATGGCTTCGGTGTAGTCGAGCACCGCCTTTTCCCGTTCGTCGAACAGGGGGCTGGTGCGCCAGTGGGCCAGCGCCTCCACCTTGTCGCTGGAGCCCGCTCGCTTGATGAGGGTCATGGCGTTGATGTCGACGCAGAAACGGCACCAGTTTAGCTGGGAGACCCTGACCGTCACCAGGGAGCGCAGCACGGGATCGATGGGAGAGCGTTTGCGGTTGATGACGCCATACAGGGTGGCCACGGCGGCAAACAGCCGTGGTGAGCGGCCCCAGCATTTGCCCGGGATCAGCACCTGACCGTAGTTGCGTTTTTGCAGCCAGAAAAAGGGGCGGATAAACCAGGCATATTCCCGGTCCGGTTTGACCTCAACGCGCATACTGATCCTCTTCAATTTTCTTCATCTTGGGTTTATAGGCGCCGCCTAACCGTTCGTTGAGCAGATCCAGAAATGCATGGATCCGTGCCCGATTCGCCCCTAGATCGCTGCGCCCCTGACGGGAGGCAGAGCGCATGTCGACTCGGGTCTCCTTGGGGCCCGCAAAGACCCTCAAAGCCACGTCATCCTGAAAGCCGAACCAGCGAGAGGTGACGACGGCATCAATGCCGGTTGGGCTCGGTCGTTGCTGCCAGCCGAGCTCTTCCATCAGCTCGCTCGCTTCCGTGATCACCTCGACCGGGGAGGCTCTGGTATAGAGAGGACCGGGATTCTTCTCAAATACTTGCAAGGGGGCCGGATTTATCGGCAGATCCTGCGGGCTTCTCAGTTCGGCAGCCCAGGCAAGGGCGGGGGGATGATAGGGATCCGTGCTGACATCGTTGGTCAGCGGCATGCGCAGTGCTTGCACCACAAACAGCAGGGGCAGCAACAGGGGAACTATGCCCCACAGGCTTGGCACCTTGTGCCGGCTCCAGGGCAGGCGCAGCAAGAGACCAAGGGCGATCAGGGCGCTGACGAGACAGAGGGCAAAGCCTGCCCACCAGGGCCAGAGATGCATGCGACTGCCGAGGGCGCCAGCGAGGGGCAGCATCCAGGCCAGCAGTGGCCACCACAAATAACTGGGCATAACGGGGATCCACTGGTTATGATGGACATGTGCCCAGAAGGATAAACTTAATTGACTGATAACGTTAGTAAATTTATCTCAATCCTGCTGTTTTTCCAAAGCACTCCGCTCTGGGCGGACACGGCTGTCATGGCGGCGGGGGACATGTGGCGCGCCGAGATCATTTATGAAGCCGTGCCCGGCGTGACCCGGGTCGAGCCCGGTTATGTCACACCCGAGCTGAAAGGAAAGCCGGACGCTGAAAAGAGGGCGCTGCGGCGTCAGGCGGTACGCATCGAATACGATCCGGCTATGGTGGGATATGGGGATCTGCTCAATATTTTCTGGCAACTGGTGGATGGCAGTGATGGGGGCGGGCAATATTGCAACCGTGGTCAGGCATTTGCCCCTGCGCTGTTGCCAAGGGATGATTTTCAATGGCGTCTGGCTGACATCAGCCTGACCCGCTGGCAGGCCCTGCATGGTCGGGCTAGCCGGGTATCGCTCTG
Organism: Aeromonas sp. D3; assembly: GCF_027705025.1. Lineage (NCBI taxonomy): Bacteria > Pseudomonadati > Pseudomonadota > Gammaproteobacteria > Aeromonadales > Aeromonadaceae > Aeromonas > Aeromonas sp. D3. The sequence continues at coordinate 9,467 of NZ_JAPDBE010000067.1, forward strand.
GCCGGATAGCAAGTTCACGCCGGCACCCGAGATGGATAACTGGGCACAACGCCATCCCTGGCGCTTTGGCTTCTATGCCCGCCGGTGCGGCGGTTGGCCTCTGGTGTTGTCACCCGAGCTCTGAGCCTTCCGTTTATGAGCTAGTCAGTTGCGGTATAGCACCTTGATGAGGTGAAAGCCGAACTTGGTGCGCACAGGGCCGAGTACGGTCAGCAGTTCCCCCTTGAACACGGCATCGTCAAACGGCTTGACCATGTCACCCTTCGAAAACTCCCCCAGATCCCCCGAGCGTTTGGATGAGGCGCAGGTGGAGAAGCGCTTGGCCATCTGGCCAAAGTCGGCTCCCTTAGCAAGTTTCTCCTTGATCTCCAGACACTGCTTCTCGGTCTTGACCAGGATGTGCTGGGCACAGGCTTTCTTCATTCGGGTGCTCCTCGGCGGATGGCAAATCGGGGCGCAAGATTACCCCAATTCATTGCACACGTCAGCCGGACTCTGGCATTAGCCACGCAGGTGAGCCGTCAGATGCGCCCTTGGGCGTGATTGCCACAGTATCTCCAGGCCCAGCAGGGCATGCAGGCTCCAGATGGCCAGGGGGTTGAGCCAGTTGCCACCCAGTTGCAGGGTGGCCAGCGCACTGCCCGCCAGCAGCAGGGTGACACCCGGCAGGCGCCAGTGTGCCGGCAGCGGTGCCAGCATGGCTAGCCCCAGCAAAATGGCGAGCCCGAACGGCAGATTGAGCGCGGTAAAGGCCAGCGCCTGCTGGCCGTTCATGCCCGTCAGCAAGGCCAGCATGGCGCTGCAACAGGCGAGAAAAGTGATGAACTCGAGGCGATCGGCAATATAGTCAGCCATCTGTTCGCTACGTGCATGCATGATGTGTCCCCTCAATGAATAACGCCAAGGCTGGCGAAGATGATGTGCGTCCCTTTGTTGATAGACCCAGTGTGGTGGAGGGAGAGGCAAGGTGGCAGCGGGATAAATCGATTGAGGTGAACGAGGCTTTGATTATTGTTACTCAACCAATTGATTTATATCGTCTAAATAGACATGCCTTCAAGGGAGGGGGACGCCAGGGCCAGTGTTTGGGGGCAGGCCATGAGGGCGGTGATGTCATTTTGACCGTTTGCCGACAATGGATGTCGCATCATCCGGAGCGCCTTGAGAGTGGGCCCCTGGCGTGAATCGCCGTCGTTGAGGCGGTACTTCATGGCCTGACGGGCGAGGAATTCCCCTTATTACCCGCAATGGCGCAGGTCAGCGTGGCCGGCGCGGGGGTAAAGGGGGTCACCCGGTCGGCAAAGGCTTCAATAATATGGTGAATTTCAATGCCACCCCGCTCTGATGTTGGGCTGGGGATATGCTAGGATGAGGCGCGCTTGCCATCGAGTGGGCCTCATTATCGTTCTGAATACTGCATTATTTTAATCATGTTCTTCGGGGAAATTGACGTTTGACAGGATGCAATCCGCCCCTGCCAGCAGGGATCTCACCGCCCGGACGGGCGTTCCGTCGCGGGCTTCGTGCACTTGGCCTGAGCCTCTGTCTGCTGCTGGTTGTCACGCCCGCCATGGCGGCCAAGCTCACCTATCAGATCAAGGGTCTGAGAGGGGATAACAAGAGCAACGTTGAAGCCTACCTCAATGCCCTGCCTGTCTATCAGGAACGCCAGTTCCGCCCCGCGCGCGCCAAGATCACCGAGAGCGTGCAAAAAGCCTTGCAGGTCTATGGCTACTATCAGCCCAAGATCACCCTGAGTCGCGACAAGCAGACTCCCTCCAAGGTGGTGATAGAGGTGGATCCGGGCAAGCCTGTCATCATCTCTCGGCTCGATATTTTGCTGGAAGGGGACGCGGGCAGCGACGAGGTTTACAGCGAGCTGCTGGACAAGCTGCCCTTGAAAGAGGGCGATGCCCTCAACCACGGCAAGTACGAATCCATCAAGGCGGATCTGGGTAACCTGGGGCTGGCCCGGGGTTATTTCGATGCCAAGATCAGCAAGAGCCAGGTCAAGGTGTTCCCGGATCAGGGCACGGCCGAAATCTTCATCCTGTTCCGCTCCGGCCCCCGCTATCACTTTGGCGAGATCCACTACGACGCCACACCGGAGGCGCTGCGCCTCATTCGACCGCTCATCAACATCAAGCGTGGCGACCCTTATCTGGCGATCCGGATGGCCGAGATGTCGCAGGATGTCTCCTCCACCAAGCTGTTCAAGCAGGTGGATATCAAGCCCATGATCAGTCAGGCCGAGGGCAACCGTGTGCCTGTGCAGGTCACCTTGTCCAACCGGGTTGACCACGAGATAGAGACGGGGGTCGGCTTTGCCACTGACGTGGGCCCGCGCATGAGTGCCACCTGGGAGAAGCCCTGGGTCAACCGCTATGGTCACCGTCTCAACGCGACCGCCAATGTCTCCGCCCCTCAGGCCGATCTCAGCTTCGATTACCAGATCCCGGTGGGCAACCCGCTACGGGATTACTACTCCCTGCAAACCGGTTATCGCTATACCAACAACAATGACACCCGCTCCGATCTCGCCACCTTCAGCGTCCACCGCTGGACGCGGCGTCCGGAGACATGGGACCGTGATGTCTTCATCCGGCTTGAAAACGAAAGCTATGTGCAGGGCAAGGATGAAGGGAACAGCTTGCTGCTGATCCCCGGCGTCTCCTGGTCGCGGCTGCGGGTGCGAGGTGGTCTGGTACCGGACTGGGGTGATCGCCAGCAACTGACCCTGGAGTTTTCCGACCCTTACTGGGGATCGGATATCAGCTTCATGCGGGTGTGGGGCCGCAGCAAGTGGCTGCGAACCCTGGGGGATGATCACCGCTTCCTGCTGCGGGCCGAGCAGGGCGCCATCATAGGGGACAGCTTCTCGCTGGTACCCCCTTCCTTGCGCTTCTTTACCGGGGGCGATCAGACGGTACGTGGCTACGGCTATGAGACCATCTCGCCGCGAGACAGTGATGGCAAGTTGCTGGGGGGGCGCTACGTGAGCGCCGCCAGTGCCGAATACAACTACCGGTTCAGCGACAAGTGGCTCGGCGCCCTGTTCGTGGATGGCGGCACGGCAACCGAAGATTACAGCGAAGCCTGGAAGATAGGGACAGGTGTCGGCGTACGCTGGGTGACCCCCATAGGTCAGGTCAGGCTCGATCTGGCGGTGGGCATTTCCGAGGAAGACAAGCCGCTGCGGCTGCATTTCGCGCTGGGGCCTGAATTATGATTTCGTTTGAACGCACGTTTCTTTGGCCGCTGCGGCTGCATGTTTCGCGGGGGTCTGCACTGTGATCTGGGTAAAACGCATTTTTCTCTGGCTGATGGGGCTGGTCTTCTTGCTGCTCATCGGCGTCAGCCTGCTGGGGTTCACCCACCAGGGCAACAAGTGGCTGTGGTTGCAGGCCAGGGCTGCGCTGCCTTCTCTCAAGGGGGAGCTGGTGGCTGGCCAACTGGGTTACGGCTGGACTCTGGAAGGGGTCGGCTGGCAGGATGAACTGGTGGATGTCACTGTGGATCGGGCCGTGCTCGACTGGGATCTGGGCAAGCTGCTGCAGGGCAAGCTCTGGATAAAATCCCTGTCGGTTACCCATCCCGTGGTGAAGGTTGCCGAGTCTGAACCGACCCCGGAAACGCCATCGGAGCCTTTTGTCTGGCGGCCCTTGCCGCTGAAAATCCAGATCGACAGCCTCAAGGTGGCAGATCTGGATCTGGCGGTACCCGGGGTCGCGGTAACCCTCACGTCGCTGGATATCGGTGCCTCCCTCAATCGCAAGGGGCTCATAGTGCGTGGGCCCGTGCTCGATGGTCTGAGCGTGATCCTGACCGAGACACCGCCCGCCAATGCAGCCAAGCCAGCAGCAGACAAGGCTGCCAGGGAGAAAGCGACCAAAGACAAGGCGACTGCAGACAAGGCCGCCACCCAACCCATGCTGAGCACCAAGGCGCAGCAGGCGGGCAAGGGCAAGGCAGAGCAGGCTGCACCCATAACCTTGCCTGCCATTCACTTGCCATTCCCGATCCAGCTGGAAGGTTTGCATGCCACCAAGCTGCACTACCAGCAAGGGGAGCTGATCGAAGGGCTCGATTTTCTGCGGTTGTCGGCCACGGCAAAAGAGGAGCGCATCGATGTGCGCGAGCTCTCCCTGCGCCATGCCATGGCGGATCTGGCGCTCAAGGGCCATGTCCGGCTGACCGAGGATTATCCGCTGGCGTTGACCCTGGATGCCAAAGCCCGCAAGGGATTGCTGGATGGTGAACTGAAAGGGGAGCAGGCGACCCTGACCCTGGGTGGCTCCGTGGGCAAGCTGGCGCTGGCACTGCAAGCCAAGGGGCCTGTGGCCGCCAACCTCAAGGGGTCATTGGCTCCCCTCAACCCTGACTTGCCGTTTGACCTGGCGCTGGAGTGGAAGCGCCTCGGCTGGCCCCTGCACACTGTCAACAAACAAGCAGCCAAGGACGAGCCCGGCTATCAGCTGGACAAGGGCAGCCTGACCGCCAAGGGCAAGCTCTCTGCCTACCAATTTGCCTTGAATACCGCCGGCAAAGGCACGGATGTGCCCCCCTTCAAGCTGGCGCTGACGGGCAAGGGGGATCTGGAACAACTCAACCAGATAAACCTGCTGCTCAACGCCCTGAAGGGGGAGCTCAAGCTCGATGGCAAGCTGGCCTGGAACAAGGGGGTTCGCTGGCAGGGCACCACCGAATTCAAGGAGATCAATCCCGCCGAACTGGTGCCTGAACTCAAGGGCAAGCTGGCGGGCAAGATAGTCAGCCGTTTCGAGCTGAGCGAAGCGGGTCACTGGCAGTTGCAACTGCCCGAGCTGAAAGTCGAGGGCAAGCTTAATCAGTATCCGCTCGCCATCCAGGGCGAGCTCAGCGGCAACGACAAGATGGAGTGGCAGATCCCGGCTCTCGCGCTGCAAAGCGGTCCCAACCGGTTGCAGGCCAAGGGCAGCCTCAGCCAGCAGGCGTGGCGACTGGATGCGGATCTCGATGCCCCCAATCTGACGGGGCTCTATCCTGGCCTGAAAGGGGACATAAAGGGACAGGTGCGTCTGACCGGTAATCAGAAAGCGCCGCGGGTCACCACTGAACTGGTCTCCAGCCGTCTCTATTATGCGGGCACGGATCTGAAAGGGATCGCCATCAAGGGCAATGCCCTGGTCGGTGACAAGCCGGCCGGTGAACTGGCGCTGACGGTGGCGAGTCTGGTGCAGGGAAAAACCACCCTCAGTCAGCTGGCCCTGACGCTCAGTGGCGACCTCAACCAACATGTGCTGAGTCTGACCATGAAGGGCGATCCGGTTGCGGCCAACCTAAACCTGAGCGGCGGGCTGCGCGGAGATCGCTGGCGTGGTGCCTTGTCGGAGCTCAAGCTGAAGACGCCATTGCGGCGCTGGGAGCTGACCGACCCCTGGGCCCTTGATCTCGATCTGCCACGCCAGCGGCTGACCATGCGGGATCTCTGCCTGACTTCCCAGGGGGCCAGCCTCTGCGTCAAGGGGAGCCAGGTCTCGGCCCAGCAAGGAAGCCTGGAGTTTGCCCTAAGCGAGTTTGACCTTAAGCGCCTGCGTCCCTGGCTGCCGGAAAACTTCCGCTGGCAGGCGGTACTCTCAGCCGATGGTCGCGCCAGCTGGCGTGGCAAGCAGCCGACACTGCACGCCAATGTGCGCACCACACCGGGCACCTTCGTGGCTGACGGGCTCAAGACCGATTATCAGCGCCTCGAACTGGGAGTGGATTTTGAACGCCAGCAGGCGGCGATCCGGCTTGACTTCGTCTCCAAACAGATAGGTCATATCGACACCGATCTGCTGATCAAGGATCCGGCCGGTCGTGGCACTCTGTCGGGCCAGCTCAAGTTTGATGACCTCAAGCTGACGACGTTTGCACCCCTCATTCCCGAGGTGCGCTCCCTGCAGGGGGTCATCTCGGCCGATGCCCGCTTCGATGGCACACTGGCGTCCCCTCTGCTGTTCGGTCAGCTCAACCTGCTCGATGGAGAGGTGCAGACCCACTCCGACATGGTGACCCTCTCCAAGCTGGTGACCCACCTCAAGATAGAAGGCAACCGGGCCGAGCTCGACGGTACCATGCTGGTGGGTAAGGGCCCGCTGGCGCTAGGTGGCTGGCTGAGCTGGGCCAGCATGCCGGTGACGGGCAGTCTCACCATTCAGGGCAAGGAGCTGGAAGCCCAGTATCCGGGTATGGGACGGGTACGGCTCTCCCCCGACATCGCCATCTCGCTGGGAGAGGAGACCCTAGTCAGTGGTCAGGTCGATATTCCCTGGGCGCGGATCCTGGTCAAGAGCCTGCCGGAGAGTGCTGTCTCTGTCTCCGACGATGTGACCGTGATCTATGACGACCTGCCGCCTGTGCCCAAGGCGGCGCCGCTGCCGATGGCCATCAAGCTGGCCATTCGGCTCGGGGACGACGTTCGGCTCGATGCCATGGGGCTCAAGACCCGGGTGGGCGGCGGCATCAATATCAGCCAGCAGCCTTCCCGGCCACTGGCGGGCAATGGTCAGCTGGTGCTCAACGATGGTCGCTTCAGGGCTTATGGCCAGAACCTCATCATCAAGGATGGCCGCATCCTCTTCTCAGGCCCGCTCGATCGACCCTTCCTCAACATAGAGGCCTATCGGGATCCGGATACCATAGAGGACAAGGTGACGGTCGGGGTGCGGGTGACAGGGCCGGCGAGCAAGCCCAAGATCACCGTCTATTCCGAGCCGCAGATGGCGCAATCCGAACAGCTCTCCTATCTGCTGCGCGGCAAGGGCCTGCAGACCAGTGGTGAAGATGGTGGTTTCAACGGCCTGCTGGTGGCCGGTGCCGTCAGCCAGGCCAATGGCGTGGTCTCCAGCCTGGGAGAATCCCTCGGCATGAGCGATGTGGCGCTCGATACCGCCGGCAGTGGCAACAACACTCAGGTGACCCTGTCGGCCTATCTGTTGCCCGGTTTGCAGTTCCAGTACGGGGTCGGTGTGTTCAGCCCCATCGCCGAGTTCAAACTGCGTTACGAGCTGATGCCCAGACTCTATCTGCAGGCCATGAGCGGCGTCGCCCAGGCGGTGGACATCTTCTACCGCTTCACCCTGTAGGGCAGGGGGATGCAAAAACGGGAGGCCTTGGCCTTAATGCCGATCAGTTAAGGATCCATTGACCGATCCTGCTGATGTGTAAAAATCCGAAACCTATTGATTGGTTTCGGA